>NZ_BQXI01000026.1:0-82157 GCF_030158955.1 Acidovorax sp. SUPP1855
CTCTTGTGTTGGCGCGAGGCCTCAGCGAACAGGTCGAACTTCAGGGCGCTACGGGGAGTGATCATGGCAAAGGATGGAGCACGCGTTCTCGATCAACAAGGGACCGGATGGGTTTTGAGAGGTTCCCCTACCTCTACCCAGGCCTGCAGAAGGTGGTGCAGGCGGCCGGCCGTGTGATCCGCTCGCCCAGCGACGAGGGCGTGGTGCACCTCATCGACGACCGCTTCGCTCGGGCCGAGGTGCAGCGGCTGCTGCCGGCTTGGTGGGCTGTGGAGGGTTAGGTCTCCAATCGGCCTTCAGCACATATTCCACTAGGGCATTTTGCTATTAAATTAGTAGCGAAAAAAAGGGCGATTCCAGCGGTTTGACATGAACACCAGTGCCAACAGCATCACCGAGATGGCAGCGGCTGCGATGAACGGTATTTCAGTCCCTCCATGTGCAATAAGCAAAGCACCAAGAGACGGGGCCGACACGATCGCGAAGGTAGACACACTCCTCAAGGAGGTGCTTACCCGCCCCAGCAAATGCTGGGGGCACAGGTTCTGAATATTGACACTCGCGCCGATGGTGAATAATTCATAACCGAAACCGTTGGTAAACCAAAGCGCCGCGAAGGATAGATTATTCAAATGGTGTGGCGCCACTTTAATAATAACTGCCGAAGAAACGATGGCGAGCGAAAAAATAACAATGCCATGGCGGATAAGAAATCCTGCCTCCTTGTTCTTCAAAAGAAACCGTACCAAGAATGCCGCAGTGATTGCCCCTGCCGCAGTGCTCGAAACGATGAGGGAAAAAACGGTGGTGTCGAATCCCTTTGATCTGACAAAAGAAGCCAAATGGGGGTCGTAGATTGCCAAGGCCAGTGAAGCCCCGATTGTCAAGCACATACTAATCAATAAAGCGGGAGGGAGGCTGCTGAATGATTTGAAGCCGTCGATGAGATTCATCGCGAGATTTCTGACGCCACGGATATTTTCCTTGATTGGAAAGTCGATGCCCTTGAACAAGCGCGGTAGTACCAACACGCAGATACCAGTCGAAGCTGCAGATACGAAAAAGACCCGTTGGGCTGGCACTGCCAGAATGAGCAAACCTGCCAATGCCGGGGTGGCGATTTTGGTCAATTGATCCAAGGCGCTCAAGCTTGAAAAATAGCGGGTGCGAACATTTTGGTGGATAACTTGGTTCGTGATAACGGCGCTAGATGGCCAATAAGCCAGATTGGCCAAACCTTTTGCCAGCACCAAAATAGCAAAGATCCAAAATGACGGGGCAACGGCAATGAGAACAGTGAAAAAGGTGCGGAAAATCGTGCCCAAGAGCATCAACTTTCGGGGGTCGCTTCGGTCAAGAAATGCGCCAAAGATAGGGCCAATGATTAAACTAGGTAAGCCATAGAGGGCCGCGACCAATGCAACTTCAGAAGGGGACGACTTCCAAATAAAAGAGGCCACTGAAAAGATTAAAAAAATATCTATCCAGGAAGCAAAGCCTGCCAATGTCTGAATGCACAGCAAAAACCAATACTTGGATTGGTGTTTTTTTTGCATGTTAGGGAATATTTTTGGGTTTTGGAGTAAAAATTCTGTTCTCAAAAACAAAGCCGTCTAGGCCATGTTCTTTTGCGAAATGAATCAGATCACTAAGTCGGTTTAAAAAACCTCCTCCGTTAAAATTCAGTGAGGTGTTGCATAGCACTCCCAGGCCAGTGTATTTTTTGAATTCCACTAATAATTCAAATATATCGGCATTATTTTCTGGCGTGATCGACTGAGGTCTGGCCGAATTGTCTACATGGGTGACGGCTGGAATTTTGTCGGAATTGACATTCCTGAAATGCAGCATGTACGGGCTGGGGACGGAGGAGCCGAAATACTCCTGCATGTCGTTGGCTAGGCATATTGGTGCAATTGGACGGTAGGCTTCCCGCTTTTTGATTTTGTTGAGCTTTGCCAGCATGTTTTTGGTTGAAGGGGATGCCAGTATGGATCGCGCCCCCAGTGCGCGAGGTCCCATTTCATAGCGACCGCGCATCCATCCTAGAACAGCCCCATTTGCGAGCAACTTGGCAAATGCAGGCGCAGCGTAATCGAAGATGTCCCAACCGCTGAGATCGGGATTGTCATCGTAGGGAGATTCTCCGGCGTAAACGTTCCACTTGACTTTTGCATGGCCACTGAGGAAATGTTGCGCATCGATCGCCGTTCCGATGGCCGAGCCACTGTCATTCACGCACGGCGGAATGAAAAAATCCTCGAATAACTGGCTGTCTACCCATTTTGAATTCCATTCACAGTTGAGGCCGCATCCTCCTGAAATGATGAGTGGATGTTTTCCATGCAGTTTTATTGCAGATCGCGCCGCCTCTTCAAACTTCGAATAGATGGTATCGGATAATAATCGGGCCACATTGGAAAATTTTTGACTCGTAACGCCGCAATTATAATATTTGCTATTTTTGAGTTTTTCTTTATCTAGCGTGTTTCTAATATCGCCAGTGGAAAGAATTCGACTGATGAGTTCCTGACCCTCAAGGTCTACCCCGCTGGGCTGGGCATAAGCTGCGATGGCCATCAGCTTGCCCGCATCGCTGAGTCTGACGAGTCCAGGCTTCAATTTGAATTCAGCGTCTGCGAGCCCGAAAAGGAACGCGTAACGTATCCCCGGATAAGTCATGACATCGCCGATTTTCTTGATTTGCACGTTCTCGTCGATGAAGTACCACGCGCCGAGATAACCTTCCCAAAGAAGAACATAACATGCCCGCCCCTGTTCCCATGGCGAAAGCCCATAGCCGCACATCAAATGGGAGCGGGCGTGACTAGAGCTGAAATAAGTCGCGGGTTGGCCCCAGATCGTTACCGCTTTTGATATGACACCATCGGTGTTCGAATACCCAGCTTCAATCGAAAAACCTTCAGGGTCTGAGCCTTTGCTCCAACCGCCATAAGCCAGCACATTGGGCTGTTTTTCTCCAGTGAGCATCAATTTCAACAGCGTGTCTCCGGAAAAATCGCTGTATCGGCGGCCATTGTCTTTTTCCGATTCTAGGGAATAGATTAGCTCGCCATTTTCAATCAGAGCGGCTGTGCCGTCATGACCGGGTTTTATGCCTAATATACATAAATCCTTAATGGATGTCATCAACTAAACTCCCCCTGTTATCTTGCGGGTTATTCTATCCACACTGTTTCCACTGCCTGTGCCTCCGCCCACGACCAAAATTGGATGTTCGATATCCGCAGAACACTCCAGAATTTCCGCAAGCTCCCGGTCGTGAAAATAACCGGTAAGCCAAGGCTTCAATTCCATGGCTGTGATCAATAGATTCAGGGTTTGGGAGAGGTGGCCCACTTCCATCAACATCGGGCGGTAGGCTCGGGAGTGCGGATATTTCCACCACATCTTGTCGAATCGTGAGGTCATCACAATGGCGAAAGCCATGTCGTTAGCCCAATCTTGATGGCATAAGTAAGTGCCTATCGGGAACCTCTCAAAACCCCTGTCTCAGCCACTTGGCGCGCTTACAAATCACGAGTTACGGCGTTCAAGCCTTGCAAATTCGGAAGTTTTGAGAGGTTCCCTATCGGTTCCTCTGGAAGTGCCTTGATGAACTCTAATTCGTGTCTTTTCGACAGGTAGTGGTATATGCCACTAGGCAAGCCTTCGATATTGGTTGCCCATAGATAGGGTTCGGTGCATTGCAATCCCCCTGCAGCTGGCGAAGTCCGCTTGTATCCATAGACAGATAGATTTTCCATATTTTCGTCTGCCTTGATATCACCAAAGGCGCAGTAGAGTAACGTTGAAATCTTTCTGAGAGACACGGGCTTGCTATCGAAATCCCTGCAGGTCCGCCTGCTGAGCAAAGATTCCCACAGATTTGCACTATTCAGTTTTTTTAATTCGAAATCCGGTAGGGCAAATCGGGTGCCTCCTTTGATGATTTCGACCGGCGGCATGGCATCACGAATAGAGGCGCAGAAATCCAAGTACGAAGCTGCATATTCGTGTGAACTTGTGGGCGACTGCATTGATTCTGGCGCTAGGGGGTGCTGGGTGCCATAATGAAAAATATGAGACAGCCAATCCCAAGACCATTTTTGCTCCCGAAAGGCATCAACTAATACCTCTGCATTGGAAATATCTTCGTCAACCTGCGTTTTTTTGACAAAGGCCCCCGTTGAAAATTCAAGCAGGCGATTAAGATGATTGGGTGTTATTTCGAATTGTTGATGTTTTTCATAGTCCCAAAAAATCAATTTTCCCGCATCTATTTTTAGAAAGTGAGAAGGCTGCAGCCACTTCATAACTGTAATTGGAGAATTTATTGAAATGGGTGAACACAAGTTCACCCATTGCTGAGTTAATTATTTTCTGATCGCGTGGTCTCGATATGCGTCATTGGATTGGCATTTCAATGGCGATTCAATTTGAATTTTCTTCATATGATGATCCTTAAGATTTAAAACGCCGCGAAATTGCGACAGAACAATATTGCCACCAAATAGGTGTCTGGAAAGGTAATATGAGAAACATCAACAAAATAAAAATAACTTATCTGCGAAGAAATAATTTTCTATATAAATTTTATTTAATATAATTATTTGCATTTTTTATGAATTGCTTCCCCCAATCCAGTGGGCTAATAAAAAATGATAGTGCGTCGATAAACAGGGCCTACGATGGCGGAAGCCGTGGTGCCGCACCTGTAGCCGGACGGTGAGTGGCAGAGAGTTTGGTCTCCAATCGGCCTCTAGCGCATATTCCACTAGGGCATTTTGCTATTTAATTTGTAGCATTCGACTGAATCGATCTTGCATGCCTGCGCATCGAAACAGAGCGCGGCGCGACGGTGGCGCGGCTTCCGCGAGGGGTGCCGCGCCGCCGGGGTCATGCGGCTGCGTTCGCCGGGAAGTCCGTGGACGCGGCCAGCGCGCGCCACTGGGCGGTTTCCGCCTGCACGAACGCGTGCTTGTCGGCAATGGCCTGCAGCGTGTCGGTGCCCAGCGGCAGGCGCAGGGGCGGCGCGGGGCTGTCCACCAGTTGCAGGATGGCCTGGGCCAGGCGCTCGGGGTCGCCGGGCTGGTTCAGGTGGATGCGGCGCGCCGCCTCGCGCACGGCGCCGGCGCTGGCGGCGTAGTCCTGCACGACCCGGGGCGAGATCGCCAGCGACGCCGTGTCGAGGAATTCGGTGCGAAAGTAGCCCGGCTCCACCACCGTGGCGTGGATGCCCAGCGGTGCCAGCTCGGCGTGCAGGGCTTCGGTCAGGCCCTCGACCGCGAACTTGGTCGAGCAATACACGCCGAAACCCGCACTCGATTGCACCCCGCCCAGCGACGAGATGTTGATCACGTGGCCGGCGCGTTGCGCGCGCAGGGTCGGCAGCACGGCACGGGTCACGTTCAGCAGGCCGAACACGTTGGTGTCGTAGAGGCTGCGCACCTCGTCGGCGGTGGCCGCTTCCACCGCGCCCAGCAGGCCGTAGCCCGCGTTGTTGACCAGCACGTCGATGCGGCCGAAGCGCTCCAGCGCGGCGCCCACCGCCTGGCGTGCCTGCGCCTCGTCGGTCACGTCCAGGGACACGGCCAGCAGTGCGTCGTGGGTGCCCAGCCGCTGGGTGACGGATTGCGCGCTGCGCGAGGTGGCCACCACCGCATCGCCCCGGGCCAGCGCGGCCTCTGCGATGCGGGCACCGATGCCGCGCGAGGCGCCGGTGATCAGCCAGACGCGGGGATGGGAAGACGACGAAGCGGAGGTGGCAATGGATGCGGTGGCGGTCATGGAAAGGTCCTCGGGTTTCTATTGGCGGTCTGCTCGGTCCGGCAGGCCGGTCGATCCGGCTGCCATGGGTGGGACTTTAGGCACACCATTGCCATCGCACTAGCCCATAATCCCTCGATTCATACGCAAGCAATACTTGTCAATCGACGGTCAATCAAGGGGGAATGCCATGGCCATCAACGAACTGCGGGCCATCGCCACCTTCGCGAAAGCCGCCGAACTCGGCAGCCTGCGCCAGGCGGCCTCGGCACAGGGCATCACGCCGCAGGCGGCCAGCCTGGCGTTGGCGCAGCTGGAGGCGCACCTGGGCGTGCGGCTGTTCCACCGCACCACGCGCAGCCTCAGCCTGACCGAGGAGGGCCGCCGGTTTCTCGATGCCGCGCAGCCCGGGCTGGCCACCCTGCAGCGGGCGGTGCACGGCGCGCGGCGCGGGCGTGAGGAGATTGCCGGGCCGCTGCGCATCACCGCGCCGCGGTCGATGATGCTGGAGGTCATCTGGCCCGTGGTGGACGCGTTCTGCCGCCGCTATCCGCAGGTGGAGCCCGATGTGCAGCTGGACGACCGCATCGGCAACTGGGTGGAGGACCGGGTGGACGTGGGCTTTCGCTCCGGCTACCCGCCCGAGGGCGGGGTCGTCGCGCGGCGCCTGATGGCGCTGCAGTTGGTGGTGTGCGCCACGCCGGAGTACCTGGCGCGCCATGGCGTGCCGTTGCGCATCGAAGACCTGGCCGGGCACCGCTGCAGCGGTTTTCGCCACCCCGCCACGGGCAAGCCCATGCCGTGGGAGTTCCGCGTGGGCGAAGAGATCGTGGCCCACGCCATCGCGCCGGCGTTCTGCGTCAACGACATCGAGCTGGAGGCGCGCGCCGTGCTGGGCGGCCACGTGATCGGACAGCTGGTGGGCACCACCGCCGCGCCGCTGGTGCGCAGCGGCCGGCTGGTGCCGGTGCTGACCGATGTGGTCGCGCACCACCTGGGCCTGTACGTCTACTACGGCAGCCGTGCGGCCCAGCCGGCGCGGGTGCGCGCCTTCATCGACCTGGCGGTGGACATGCTGGCGGACAACCCCGCCCTGGGTTTGAGCCCGCAGGAGCTGGCGAGGGCCAGCGCGGCGCACGCGAAGGCGCTGAAGAAAAGCCACAAAGCCGCTGCGGCCCGGGCGCCGACCCGCTCGGGGTGATGCGCCAGGCGGGGCCTGCCCCTCGGCGCAGCGCCCGTGTCAGCCGCGGCGCAGCCGGCACGCCATCAGGATTTCGTCGTGGTACTGGCCATCGACGCAGAGGTACTCCCGCTCGACGCCGTACGCCACGAAGCCCAGCGCCCGGTACAGCGCCACCGCCGCCGTGTTCGACGCGGTCACCCCCAGGTTGACCTGGCGCACGCCCAGCGGCTCGACGGCGTAGTCCAGGGCATGGCGCAGCAGGCGCCGCCCCACGGACCGGCGCCGCGCTTCGGGCGCCACGTACATGCCCCAGAGGAACGCCTTGTGCGAGAGCTGGCGCATGTCCTCGCGCTTGATGCCCACGGTGGCGACGAGCGTGCCGCCGTCGAACGCGCCCAGCACGGCCCGGCCGGGCTGGGCCTGCAGGCGGCGCTCGAAGTCGGCCAGGGGCGTGGCGGCCTCTTCCTCGTAGCTGGACGAGAACGCCTGTGGGCATTCGCGCAGCCCGCGCAGCCGCAGGGCGGCGAACGGCGCGGCGTCGCCGGGGGTGAGGGGGCGCAACTGCAGGTCGTCGAGGTCGGGGGGCATGGAGGGCATGGGTCAAGCGGGGCAGCCGAGAAGGGCCGGGGGGCCGGGCCGTCGCGACGGCTTCCGGGGGCGGGCGAACGATCCGGTGCGGGGATGCGTTCCGTTATACCAACCTGCACGGCGAAGGCGGGTTGGCGAACCGCCAGAATCGGTGCACAGTTCCGCGAACGCACCGCCCCACCGCCGGCTGAACCCCCACCCCTCGCCCCGCTCCACGCCATGTCCGCCTCCATCGATCCGCCCCGCGCTCCACTCGCCCCGGTGGCGCGCGTGCTGGCCGAAGCGGCGCTGCAGCGGCAGAACACGCTGCTCGGCGTCGATGCCTCGGGGGTGCCCGCGGCGGGCGGTGCCGATGGCGGCACCCCGGTGCCCGGCGCGTTGCCCCTGCCCCCCACGGCGCAGCGCCCGCCCCTGCCCGCGCCGGCCGACCGCGTCAGCATTTCTCCGCAGGCCCGCCAGAGCCTGGAGGGTGCGGCGACCGGGCCGGTGGGCGCGGCATCCGCCGCCCGTGTGGCCATCCCGGGGCCGGGCGCTCCCGCCACGGCAGCACCGGCCGCTGGGCTTGCCGGTGCCGCACCGGCACCGGGCGCGGCCGCCGTGCAGGGCCTGCCCTGGCCCACCAGCGGCGTCGGCGCCCCGTTGCGCCAGATGCTCGGAGCGCTGCTGCAGCAACTCACGGCGCCCACGGGGCGGCCCCAGCAGGTCGCTGTGGCGCAGCCGTGGCCCGCGGCCCTGGCGCAGGGCGCGGCGGACGATCTGCCGCCCCTGCAGACCTGGCTGGCGCGCCAGGGCGTGGTGGAGACGGCCGATGGCCCGCGCGGCTATGCCCTCACGCTGCGGGTGCCGGCGGTGTGGCTGCAGCAGCAGCCGTCGGTGGGCGCGGCAGGCGGGTCGCCCGCGTCGGCGGGGGCCGGCCCGGCGGTGCCCGGCGAAGCCTCGCCGCCGCTCGTGTTCGCGGGCCGCCCGCAGGCGCTGCAGTCGGGGCTGTTCGCGCTGGTGCTGCAGTCGGGCGAGGGCGCGGCGGCCAGCCGCACCAGTGCCCTGCTGGCCCTGGACCTGGCGCCGCACGCCCAGGCGGCGGCCGTGGTGTACGGGCGGGACATGCTGGCCCTGCAGCGCTCCGATCCCTGGCTGCAGATGGCCGCGCTGCAGGCCAGCGGCTGGCGCCCCGAGGACGACGAGGCCGGGCGCAGCGGGCAGGGCGAGGCGTGCGACACGGCGGGCTGCCCCTATGCGGGCCGGGCGCCCTGCGTGCAGCCGTTTTGCGTGGCGTTTCGGGTGTTCGAGGCCGGTGCGGCGCGGCCGGCGGGCGATGCGCCGCAGGGCTCCGGCCCGCCGCCCTGACCGGCGTACGGGCATAAAAAAACCGCCAGGCCCGGTGGGGCGCTGGCGGTCCATTCCAGGGAAGGGCGCCGGCCGGGTAGGCCGGGCGGACCCTCCTCGGGCAAGGGCGGATCAGGGGTACAGACCGCGCATTTCGCGGGCGTGCAGGATGCGCTGGCACGCCACGATGAAGGTGGCTGTGCGCAGGCTCACCTTGTGTTCCTGCGCCACGTGCCAGATGCCGGCGAAGGCCTCCTGCATGATGCGCACGAGGCGGGCGTTGATCTCGTCCTCGCTCCAGAAGAAGCTGGAGAAATCCTGCACCCATTCGAAGTAGCTCACCGTCACGCCGCCGGCGTTGGCGATCACGTCGGGCAGCACCAGCACGCCCTTGTCGTGCAGGATGTCGTCGGCCTCGGTGGTCGTGGGGCCGTTGGCGCCCTCGATCACGAGCTTGGCCTTGATCTGGCCGGCGTTGTGCTTGGTGATCTGGCCTTCCAGCGCGGCGGGGATGAGGATCTCGCAGTCCACGCCCCAGAAGTCTTCCTTGGCCATCGCTTCGGCGCCGCCGAAGCCGCCCACGCCGCCCGTCTTCTTGACGTGCTCCAGCAGGGCGGGCACGTCCAGGCCGCCCTGGTGGAAGATGGTGCCGGTGTGGTCCTGCACGGCCACGACCTTGGCGCCCGCTTCGGCGAACAGCTTGCCGGCGATGCCGCCCACGTTGCCGAAGCCCTGCACCGCGATGCGCGCGCCTTCCAGCGGCAGGCCCGTCAGCTTGGCGGCTTCCACGCCCACGGTGAACACGCCGCGGCCGGTGGCCTCGACGCGGCCGAGCGAGCCGCCCAGGTCCACCGGCTTGCCGGTGACCACGCCCGTGGCGGTGGCGCCGGTGTTCATGGAGTACGTGTCCATCATCCAGGCCATGACCTGGCCGTTGGTGTTCACGTCGGGGGCGGGGATGTCCTTGGAGGGGCCGATGAGCAGGCCGATCTCGCTGGTGTAGCGGCGCGTCAGGCGCTCCAGCTCGCCGCGCGACAGCTTCTTGGGATCGACGCGGATGCCGCCCTTGGCACCGCCGTAGGGCACGTTCACGGCCGCGTTCTTGACCGACATCCAGGCCGACAGGGCCATCACTTCGGACAGCGTGACGTCCTGGTGGAAGCGCACGCCGCCCTTGCCGGGACCGCGGCTCAGGTTGTGCTGCACGCGGTAGCCCTCGAAGTGGGCGATGGTGCCGTTGTCCAGCTCGATCGGCACGTCCACGATCAGGATGCGCTTGGGGCGCTTGAGCGTTTCCACCCAGCGCGCCAGGTTGCCCAGGTAGGGCGTGACGCGGTCCACCTGCTGCAGGTAGTTGCCCCACGGGCCGAGGTCGTCGGCCTGGAGGTAGGAGGGCAGTTCGTGCTGGGTGCGGGTGCCGTTGGTGTTCGACATGAGGGGGTTTCCTTGAAGGAGGGATCAGTTCAGACGACGGAGCTTATGCCTGCCCCCGGCAACTGTCCAAGGCCGTAGTGTTACAGGTTTATGCGCCGAATGCATAACCTGGGCAACGGGTCGCAGCGCCGTTTTTCAAGGGCCGGCCGACGGGCGGTCGCGCGGCTCATTCCACCTGGATGCCCGCCAGCGCGGGATCGCCTTCGGGGTAGCGCAGGCCGAGCCGGGCCAGCACCTCGCGCAGCACGGTGGCGATCATGAGGTTGCGGTGGGTCTTGGAGTCGGCGGGCACGATGGTCCAGGGGGCCCACGGCGTGTGCGTGGCGGCCAGCAGGGTGGCGTAGGCGCGCTGGTAGTCGTCCCACTGCTTGCGCGCGGCGATGTCGCCCAGGTCGAATTTCCAGTGCTTGGCCGGGTCGTCCAGGCGCTCCTGCAGGCGCTTGCGCTGCTCGTCCCGGCTGATGTGCAGCATGAACTTCACCACCACGGTGCCGGTTTCGGTCAGCAGGCGTTCGAAGTCGTTGATGTGCGCCAGCCGCTGGCGGTGCTGCTCGGGTGTGATCCAGCCGTTCACCACGGGCACCAGCACGTCTTCATAGTGGCTGCGGTTGAACACGGTCAGCTCGCCCGCGCCGGGCACCTGCTGGTGGATGCGCCAGAGGTAGTCGTGGGCGCGCTCGGTGTCGGTGGGCGCCTTCCAGCCCACGGCGTGCACGCCCAGCGCGCTCATGCGGCCGAACACCCCGCGCACCGTGCCGTCCTTGCCGGAGGTGTCGGTGCCCTGCAGGATCACCAGGAGCTTGTAGCGCTTGTCGGCGTACAGCAGGTCCTGCAGGGTGTCCAGTTCGAGGGCCAGGGCTTCGACGCGCGCCTTGTCGCTGGCCTTGTCGCCCTGCGAGAAGGGCTTGGCCGAGGGGTCGAAGCGGGCCAGGTCCAGGGCGGGCAGGGGGCCGTCTTTCGCCGCTGCCTTGGCCTCGGCCTTCGCGGCCTTGCCGGCCGGCTCCGCGTGGGCCGGCGCGGGCTGCCATGGCGCCAGGCGCCGGGCGATCTCGTCGGTGGGCAGGGGAGCGGGGGCGGGGGCTTTGGCGGCCATGGCGGGTCCTGGTGGGGTGGGAAAGTCCATAGTGTCGCGCGGGCCGCACAATCATCGCTCGAGCCCTGAACGAGAAAGCCCTTCCATGTCTGTCGATCCCGCCGTGAATTCCGCCGATTCCTCCCCTCCGGTTGCCGGGGTTGCCGCGGTCGCCCAGGCCCTGCTGCAGGCCCGCGCCACCGCCGTGCCCGCCGACGCGCAGCCGCTGTCGGCGGCCCTGCGGGACGCCGATGCGGCCTATGCCGTGCAGGGCGCCGTGGCGCAGGCGCTGGGCTGGTGGTCCACCGGGGTGCCCCGGTACTGGAAGTCCGGCGGCGCGGACCGGGCGACCGTGCTGACCCACGCCCCGCTGCCCGAGGCGGGCGTGTGGACCCATCCGGCCCAGGCGCAGGCCTGGCCGTTCGCGCTGCGCGGCATCGAGGCCGAGATCGCCCTGCGGCTGGGCCAGGCGGTGGATGCCGCCGCTGCGGCCCGGCTGGCCGACGGCGAGGGCGCGCACCTGGTCGACGCGATGGCCGTGTCGATCGAGATCGTGGAAACGCGCTGGGCCCAGGACGGCGCGGTGGCCGGCCTGCTCACGCTGGCCGACCAGCAGTCGCACGGCGCGCTGGTGCTGGGCGAATGGGGGCCGTTCGACGCCGGTGCGCCGCCCGACTGGGTGCAGCAGCGCTGCACGGTGCGCATCACGGGCCAGGACGCGGTGGAGCGCCAAGGCACGCATTCGCTGGGCGATCCCGCCTGGCTGCTGGCCGCGTGGCTGCGCCATGCCACGCAGCACTTCGGCACCTTGCCGGCCGGCACGGTGGTCACCACCGGCAACTGGGCCGGGCGGCTGAACGCCCGCCTGGGCGATGCGGTGGAGGTGGCGTTCGACGGCATCGGCACCGCGAGCGTGCAGCTGTAGCCGGTACCTCGGAGTGTTGTGCTATTAAATAAATAGCAATACGCCCTAGTGGAATATGCGCTAAGGCCTGTTTTGGCTCAAAGGTCGCGCGGCCTGCCCGTCGATCAGCTCCACGAAGCGCCGTGCGCCCAGGCCCAGCGGGCGCTCCTTGGACCACACCACGTCCACCCACAGCGCGACGCCGTTGCTCAGGTTCTCGAACGGCATCTCCACCAGCGAACCCGCCGCGATGCGCGGCTGCACCAGCGCGCGCGGCTGCCAGCCCCAGCCCAGGCCCGCCTCGATCAGGCCCAGCGCAGCCAGGTGGTTGTCGGTGCGCCAGTGGTGGCGCGCGAACACGAAGCGCGGATCGGTCTGCGCCAGGTCGCGGCTGGCCACGACGATCTGGCGCGTGGTGGTCAGGTGCTCCTCGCGCAGCAGGGCGGCGGCGGGGGGCTCGCCGCGCTCCGCGGCCGCGGCCTGCGCGGCGGCCAGCACGGGGTGGCCCGGCGCCATCACGGCGACCAGGGTTTCGCTGCCCACCTCCTGGAAGCCCTCGCGCCCGTCCATGCTGGGCCGCTCGAACACCAGCGCCAGCTGCGCGCGCCCGGCGTGCAGCAGCGCCAGCGCATCGGCCTGCGGCGCGGCCAGCACCTCGACCTGCAGCAGCGGGTGCTCCTGCGCCAGGGCCGCCAGCGGGCTGCGCCAGTGGGCGGCCAGCAGCTCGGGCGCGATGGCCAGGGTCAGGCGCTCCTCCAGCCCCTGGGTAAGGGCGAGCGCCTGCGCGTTCAGTTGCTTGAGCTGGGCCGCCAGCAGCCGCGCCTGGGGCTCCAGCGCGCGGGCCGCGGCGGTGGGGCGGGGCTCGCGGCCGGTGCGGTCGAACAGCGGCACGGCCAGCTCGGCTTCGAGGTGGGCGATGGTCATGCTCACGGCCGAGGGCACGCGTGACAGCGCCCGCGCCGCGGCCGAGAACGAGCCCTGGTCCAGCACGGCCAGAAACACCTGCACGCTGTCGGAAGAGAACGCCATGGGGCCGGAGTATCTATCAATAAAACTGAAACAAGCTGACTTTATGTATCAGCCTGGCACACATACAGTGGCCCCATGTCCACGCAAACCGCCCCCGCTACCCACCGCCCCACCGGCCTGCAAGGCCTGCAAGGCCTGCCGCGCCGCGTCCTGTACGTCACCCTGTACGAGCTGATCGCCATCGTGGCCGCCACCGCGGCGCTGGCGTGGCTCACGGGGCAGGGGCCGGGGCATTCGGGCGTGGTCGCGGTGGCCGCCTCGGCCATCGCGGTGGTGTGGAACCTCGTGTTCAACTGGGCGTTCGAGCGCTGGGAGGCGCGCCAGCCGGTGCGCGGGCGCAGCACGGCGCGCCGCATCGCCCATGCCATCGGGTTCGAGGGCGGCCTGGTCTTCACCCTGGTGCCGCTGTTCGCCTGGTGGTTCAAGGTCAGCCTGTGGCAGGCCTTCGTGATGGACCTGGGGCTGATCGCCTTCTTTCTTTGCTACACCTTCGTCTTCAACTGGGGCTTCGACCGCATTTTCGGCCTGCCGGCATCGGCCCAGGCGGAACCGTCCGGCGTTCAGGCCACCACGAAGGCCACCCCCCAGACCGTGGCTCAGTAAGGCAGCGCGAAGCCGTTGCGCCCGGCGTTGATGCGCGTGGCCGTGGGGGTGCCGTTCACCTCCTGCGCGGTGAGCGACACGCTGGCGCCCGGCACCAGCAGGCTGCGGTCGCCGCCGCGGAAAGTCACCACGGGCGCGCCGGGCGGCACGATGACGGTCTTCTCGCCACCCTGGTAGGTGAGCTTCAGCGTGCGCCCCTTGGCGGCCCCGCCGGCGGCATCGGACACGCCTGCCACGTCGGCCACGGTGGCGTTGGTCATGGTGCTCTGGGGCTGCAGGTCGAACGGGCGGTGGCCCTCGCCGGCCCCGCGCGCGGATTCGGGGAACACCGTGACGGCGATGGCGCGCTGGGTGCCGTCCGCCTGGGGCAGCGCGGCCGTGCCGATGAAGCTGCCCGGCTGGATGTCCGCCAGCGCGATCGGATAGACCTCCTGCACCACCAGCGTGGGCGAAAGCGCCAGCGTGACCGTCTGCCCGCCGCGTTCCTTGACGGTGAGCGAAGTGGGCGTGGCGGCTTCGATGGTGCCGCGCAGGCGCACGGTCTGGGCGGGTGCGGCGGCGGGGGATGCCGCCGTGGGCGCTGCGGCCGGGGCCGTCTGGGCCATGGCCGCGCCGGCGCCCAGGATCAGGGTGGCCGCCACGAAGAGCGGGGACAGGCGTGCGGGGGCGGGAAGGGGCTTCATGGCGTGGCGCGGCGGCGTGCAGTGAAAGAGGCTGCCCATGATGCCCGAAGCGCCCGGGCCAGGCGTTGCCGGGCGTTTCAGTGCGCCGCGCCAGCGCCGAAGCGAAAGCTCGACGCCGTCACGCCGCCGTACACGCCTTCCTCGTGGTACACGCAGTCGGCCCGTTCGGCCTCGGCCGCGCCGGCCGCGACCATGAGCGGAATCAGGTGGTCCTCGCGCGGGTGGGCGATGCGGGCCGCCGGCGCGCTTTCCCAGCCCATCAGCCGCGCGGGCCGGTCGGCCGGATCCGCATGCACCAGCGCATCCTGCAGCCATTGGTCGAACGCCACCGAAGGCGCCCGCCCGGCCTCGCCGAAGCGGCGCAGGTTGTGGTAGCTCAGCCCGCTGCCGACGATCAGCACGCCTTCATGGCGCAGCGGCGCCAGTGCGCGGCCGAGCGCCAGGTGCTGGGCCGGGTCCAGATCGCGCTGCAGCGACACCTGGATCACCGGCACGTCGGCGGCCGGGTACATCACCTGCAGCGGCGCGAAGGTGCCGTGGTCGAAGCCCCGCTCCGCATCGAGCCGGCTGGGCAGGCCGGCGGCACCGATGAGGGCTGCGATCCGCTGCGCCAGAGCGGGTGCGCCCGGCGCCGGGTAGCGCACCTCGTAGGTGTGGGGCGGAAAGCCGTAGTAGTCGTACACCATCGGCGGCCGGGGGCTGGCCATCACGGCGAAGGCCTCGTCCTCCCAGTGGCCGGACACCACCAGCACGGCCTGCGGGCGGGTGGCGATCTGGCGCGGGATGTCCTGCAGCGACTGCTCCAGCGTGTGCATGGTGCGGCGCATCTCCGGCACGTACGGCCAGGGGCCGCCGCCGTGCGACAGGAAATAGGTGGGCAGGGGGGAGGAGGGCGGGTTCATGGCGGTCCGTGGGGATGGGGGGGTGGTAGAGGGCGAAAGGTGCCGGCGAGGGTGTCAGGCACCGCGCGGGCGGATCGGCGCGCGCCGGGCGCGGCCCCACAGCACAAAGGTGCACAGCGCCAGCAGCACGAGGTTGAGCGGCACCACCATCGCCTCGCCACGGCTCAGGTGAAAGGCGATGGCGAGCCCCTGCAGCACCACGCAACACAGGGCCGCCAGCACGGTCAGCCGGGGCAGGATGCGCGTCAGCGCGGGCAGCAGGATGCCCAGGCCGCCCGCGATGTCGATCAGCCCGATGGCCCGCACGAAGGCGACGGGATACTGCCCCGTCCACGGCATCATCGCGCTCATTTCGGGAATGGGCGTGGTCAGCTTCACGACGCCCGAGGCGCAGAACACCGCGGCGACCAGCACCTGGGCGATCCAGAGGCCGATGCGCAGCGCCCGGCCCGCGGACGGGGTGGCGGCAGTGGGCAAATACGGGGTGGCGGGCATGGTGGTTCTCCAAAGGGGCCACAGCGCGTGGCGATGAAAAGGGATGGGACTGGAAGCAATTTAAGATTTCCCCCAAAGGAAATCGATGGCGTTAGAGTGATGGCATCCTTTCCTTCTTTGGCAAACATGAACCCTGCAGACCTGGAACTGACCGGCCTGCGCGTGTTCCAGGCGATCGTCGAAGCCGGCAGCTTCAGTGCCGCCGCGGACCGCCTGGGCATGGCGCCGCCGATGGTGAGCAAGCACATCGCCCGGCTGGAACGCACGCTGGGCGCGCGCCTGCTGCACCGCACGAGCCGCAGCATGAGCCTGACGGAGGCCGGCACGGCGTTCTACGAGCAGGGACGGCAGGCGCTGGAACTGCTCGACGCAGCCGCGGCCTCGGTGGGCCATGGGCAGAACCGGCCGCGGGGCGAGTTGCGCATCAGCGCACCCGTGTGGTGTGCCACCCCGCGCTTTGCCCGGCTGCTGGCCGACTATCGCCGGGCATGCCCCGAGGTGCGGCTGGACCTGCACCTGGACAACCGCATGGTGGACCTCGTCTCGGAGGGGTTCGACGTGGCGCTGCGCATGACCGCCGAGCCCGCGCCCCAGCTGATCGCGCGGCCCCTGTGCCAGATGGCGTTCCATCTGGTCGCGGCGCCCGGCTTCCAGCCCGGCCCCGACGAGGGCGTTGATTCGGGCGGTGCGCCCCGGCCCATCCCGATGGTCATGCCCAACTACGTGCAGCTCGAGCGCCTCAAGAATGCCCTGCAGGAAGGCATGCACCGGCACATCGACGCCGTGATGAAGTCCAGCGACAGCACCCTGAGCTACCACGCCGTGGTGGCCGGCATGGGCGCGGCCTTCCTGCCCGCATGGCTGGTGGACGACGACCTGGCCAGCGGGCGGCTGGTGCAGTTGCCGGGCGATACGGAGTTCGTGGGCACGCTGTATGCCGTCTATGCCAGCCGGCGGCAGATGCCGCTCAAGCTGCGCAGCTTCATCGACTTCCTGGCCGAGCGCCTGGGTGGGGCGCCATTGCCGTCCTGACGCTCGCGCACCGATGACAATGCGCACAGCCGCCGCCGGAGATCCCACCACCCAAGGCAGCCCATTCCAACGCCATGCGATCCCCTGGAGAGCGCGATGACAGAAATGAGGACCCTCCCGTCGCAGGGATCGCTGCTGTCGGTGCAGGCCATGGGGCAAGGCCTGCCCGTCGTGTTCCTCCACGCTGCGGTGTGCGACAGGCGCATGTGGGCGGCCCAGATGGGCGCACTGGCCGGCACCTGCCGGGTGATGGCCTATGACCGCCCCGGATTCGGTGACTCGCCCCTGCGCACGGCCGATTCGTCATCAATGGCGGATGGGCTGGCCGTTCTGGAGGGCCTGGGCGTGACGGAGCCGGCCGTCGTGGTGGCCTGTTCCCAGGGCGGCCGCATCGCGCTGGAGATGGCGTTGAGCCATCCCTCCAGGGTGCGGCGCCTCTTTCTGATCGCCCCCTCGCTCAGCGGCGCCCCGGCGCCGGCGTATCCCCCCGAGATCGAAAGCCTGCTGCGAGCGCAGCAACTCGCGGAGCAGGCGCGGGACTGGGAGGCACTGAACCACATCAAGGCACGCCTCTGGCTGGACGGCCCCCTGTCGCCCGAACTCCGGGTGGGGGGCGACGCGCGAAAGCTGTTCCTGGCGATGAATGCGATCGCCATCGCGAACAGGCTCCGGGGCGGAGAGACAGACAACGTGCCGGTGTACGGCAGGCTCGCGGAGATCCGGTTGCCTGCCCAAGTGGTCTGGGGTGACCTGGATTTTCCCCACGTTCAGCAGCGCGCCCAGATGGCCGCAGACCAGATGCCGAATGCACAGGGGATCGCGTTGCACGGCGTGGCGCATCTGCCGTCCCTGGAGTGCCCCAATGCCGTCACGGGTTGGCTGAGGCGGTTTTTGGGCGAGATATGAAGCCGGTGGAGAGGCTGTTGTCTATGCCACGCAAACCCGTGTCCGAAAGCTTTCCCTGCAAACAGGCGCTCTGTCCGTCCGTCGAATCACCCTATCGATCCAGCCGCTTGCTGGACAGAAACTGCTGCATCTGATCGGCCACCTGCACGTTGTTCAGGTCGGAGAACGGGAAATGCGTGTTGCCGCGTATTCCGATCTCGGGAAGAAGCACCAGCTTCGCGTCGCCGCCATGCCGGTTGACGGCCTCGACCCACAGCCGTGCCATCGCCAGCCGCACGCGCCAGTTGTCCTGTCCGGGGTCCGTGCTCGGCGCTGCAGGGATGTTGTCGCCGTAGTAGAGGACGATGGGAATCCGCGTGAGCGCCTTGAACTGCGCCATCGGCACCGCGACCCCGTTCAGCGGGCCGGTCAGGCTGGGCAGGGTGGGGGGCACTTCGCCTTCGGGAAACACAAAGCCGCTTCCGGGCTCGTAGGAGACGACGGCGCGGATGGTGGGGTTGTCCATGACGGCCTTCCAGCCGAGCCCGCCGCTGTAGGAGTGCGTCACCAGCACGCCGGGCCCGATGCGCCGGAACAGCGCGGACATGGCATCGACGGCCACGGGGTTGTCCAGGGGGCCGGTGTCGGGCGCCATTTGCCGAAAGAACTGGTTCAAGGACTCCGGGTCGCCGGGAAACTGCACCTGCGGATAGAAATTCGGCCAGACACCCAGGCGGAAAACGTTGAACCAGCGCTGCTCGTCGGGCTCCGCCGTGATCTGGCCCGCCACGGTGCTGCGGCCGGCACCCCCTCTGCGCGGCTGATCGACGAGGTAGACCGAAAATCGGCGGCGCAGAAAGATCGTCTGGAACCCTTCGCGGCCATCGGGCGTGGTCTCCCAGGTTTTGGAGAACACGCCGAAGCCGTGCCACATCACCAGGGGCAGCTGGCGCGCGTTCACCGGGATCTGGTAGGTCACGCGGGCATGGTCGCCATGCAAGGTCTGCCCGGCCGGCCCCGGCTGTCCGAGGACGTAGGTGCCAGGGCTTTGCACAACGGTGCCGCCTACCGCGAAACTGCCCTGCGCCTGGACGGCGATGGGTGCAGAAGCCGCAGTCTCCTGCGGCGCGGCATGGGCGTGAAGAGCGACTGTGCCGCCGAGCAGCGCGGTCAGGGTCTTGCAGAGATGGCGTTGCATGGTGTTCCTCCACGGGGTCGGGGCTTTGCGCTTTCTCATTGGACAGGGGCCTTGAAGACGTCCCGCGCCACGCCGGCAGCCGTCACGGCGTTCGGCCAGCCCGCATAGAACGCCAGGTGTGTCAGCGCCTCGACCAGTTCCGACTCGGTGACGCCGTTTTGCCGCGCCAGCGCCATGTGCGAGCGCAGCTGGTCGGGGCGGTTCATCGCAATCAGTGCGCTGACGGTGACCAGGCTCCGGTCACGCGGCGACAGGCCCGGCCGGGCCCAGACATCGCCGAACAGCACGTCGTCGGTGAGCTGGGCCAGCTTCGGCGCGACGTCGCCGAGCAACTGCTGGGCACGGGAGGGCTGGGCCGCAGAAGCGGAGGGGGTCGGGGACGTGTCCGTGCGCGGCTTTGCCTGGTAGTCCTGTTCGCTGACCTGCTCCAGCCAGTCCACGGTCTTGCCGTCCTGCGCTTCCTGGATGGCGATGTGCGCCATGGCGCTGTCCGGCGCGGCGCCGTGCCAGTGGCGCGCATGGGGCGGGATGCGCACGACATCGCCCGGACGGATTTCCTCGACGGGTCCACCCCAGCGCTGCACGCGGCCGACCCCTTCCGTCACGACCAGCGTCTGGCCCAGCGGATGGGTGTGCCACGCGGTGCGGGCGCCGGGGGCGAAGCGGACTTTGCCCGCCGAGGTGCGGGCGCCGCCGTCGGGGGTGAAGAGCATCTCGACCTGGACCGTGCCGGTGAAGTTCTGAGCCGGTGCCGACTGCACCGGGCGCGAGGCCGCGCGGGAGATCCGGATTTCCGGTTCTGCGGCGCCGGCGGTGTTCAGCATCGAGAGCGCAAGCGCAGCGGCTGCGATGGGTTTCATGGTGTGCCTCCTTGGCGTGTGGTGGACGGGAGATGGGCTTGCAGCCATTGCGTCACCTGGGTCATGGTGCGCCGCTCCTGGTCCGCCTCCATGGCGAAGCCGCGGTGCAGCCGCGCCTTCGGCGCATGGGCCGCGAGCACGGACGGGCTGTTGCCCAATCCGTAGCCCCCGTGGGTGACGAAGGGGATCAAGGTCTTGCCTGCAAGATCGTGTGAGGAGAGGAACGAGCGGATGGCAGGAGGTGCCGTCTCGCCCCAGATCGGAAAGCCCAGGAAGATCGTGTCGTAGCGGCCGATGCCCGGCACCTGCGCATGCAGCGCGGGTTCAAGGCCGCTGTCGCGCTCTTTCCGGGCTTGCTCGACCACCGCGAGGTATTCCGCGGGATAGGGCACGGCCGTCTGGATCTCGAAGAAATCGGCACCGTGGGCGCGCTGGATCAGGCCGGCCACGACGCGCGTGTTGCCGGTGCGCGAGAAGCAGGCCACCAGCGTGGTCGGCGATGGGCCTGGGCGCGGCCCCTCCGATCGGGTGCTGGCACCTGCCGGGCCGCCGAGCGACAGCCCCGCCAGCGAGGCCATCAGCGCACGCCGGTCAGGTGCTGGTGGGAATGCCATGCGAGCGCCTGTGCATCAACGTCCCACGCGCGCCCGCAGCGCTGCGGGATAGCGGTCGCCTTCGATCGGCACTTCGGCCAGCACGCGCGCGATACTGCGGAGATCGTCGGCGGAAAGCGCCAGGGATGCCGCGCCCAGGTTCTCGTCCAGACGGTGCCGTTTCGTTGTTCCGGGAATGGGCACGATCCACGGTTTTTGCGCCAGCAGCCACGCCAGGGCCACCTGTGCGGGCGTCACGCCCTTGGCTTGCGCAATGGCGCCCAAGGACTCGACCAGCGCCTGGTTGGCCTGGCGCGCCTGCGGACTGAAGCGGGGCACGATGCTGCGGAAGTCGTCCTGGCCGAAGGGCGTGGTCGGGTCGATGGCCCCGGTGAGAAACCCCTTGCCCAGGGGGCTGAACGGTACGAAGCCGATCCCCAGCTCTTCCAGGGTTGGCAGGATCGCCTGCTCCGGTTCGCGCCACCACAGGGAGTATTCACTCTGCAAGGCGGTCACCGGCTGCACCGCGTGGGCACGGCGAATGGTCTGCGCCCCGGCCTCCGACAGGCCGAAGTGGCGCACCTTGCCTTCGGCGATCAGCGCCTTCACGGTGCCGGCGACATCCTCGATCGGCACATCGGGGTCCACCCGGTGCTGGTAGAGCAGGTCGATCACGTCCGTGCGCAGGCGCTTGAGCGAACCCTCCACCGCCCGGCGGATGTGCTCGGGCCGGCTGTTGAGAATCTGCTGCTTGCCGTCGTCCCCGAACGTGAAGCCGAACTTGGTGGCGATCACCACCTGATCACGCATCGGTGCCAAGGCTTCGCCGACCACCTCCTCGTTGAGATAGGGGCCGTACACCTCTGCGGTGTCGAAGAAGGTCACGCCGCGCTCCACCGCGGCCCGGATGAGAGAGACCGCCTGCTGCCGGTCGGTCGCCGGCCCATAGCCATGGCTCAGGCCCATGCAGCCCAGGCCCAGTGCGGACACCTGCAGGCCGGATTGGCCCAGTTGACGTTTTTCCATGCGGTTCACCTCACAAAGTTTTTGCGTAGAACGCGGTCAGCTTGGCCATGGCCGCATCTACGTAGCGCGGGACCCAATAGGTCTCGATGTGGGTGGCCCCTTCGATCTTGAACAGTTCCTTGTCCTTGGCGCCCGTGGCCTTGGCGAAGGCGTCCTCGCTCATGTACAGGCTGTCGGCCTGGCTGCCGGCGATCATCAGCAAGGGCTGCTCGATCAGGTCGATATGGTCGGTCGCATCCCAGCGCATCAGGTCCACCAGGCTGCTCATCGTGTACTTGAAGGTCGAGTTCGGGTGTGCGTGCGTCTTCCAGTAGTACGCGTAGCCCTGGCGGTACAGGTCGAAGGGCAGCTTTGCGATCTGCTCGTCGGTGAGGTTGGCATCGCCTGCGTAAAGGACTTCTCCGCCCGTGGCCTCCTGCGCCCGGGCGGCCGAAGCCTGCTGCAGCCGTTGCGGCACGGTGTGGAGTTGGGAATCCGCATAGCCATTGCGGCGCACCCGTCCCGAATTGAACATGCTGACTGTCGCGACCGACTTGAACCGCTTGTCCGTCTGGGCCGCAGCCAGCGAATACCCACCGCCGCCGCACAGGCCCAGCAGCGCCATGCGCTGGGGGTCCACCCCGGCATACCGCGCCAGGAAATCCGCCATGCCGTGGATGTCCTCGATGCGGTTCGCGGGCTTGTCCACGCTGCGAGGCAGCCCGCCGCTGGCACCCTGGTAGGCCGCATCCGCCGCGATCGTGATGTAGCCCTGCTCGGCCAGTCGTTGCGCGTACAGGCCCGCCACCTGCTCCTTGACCCCGCCGTTCGGATGCGCGACCACGACGGCGGGATAGGCCTTGGCAGGATCGAAATGGGCCGGCGTGTAGACGTTCGCGGAAATGTCCAGGCCATTGAGCACGTACCTGACGGGGTGGATCTGAACCTTGCCGGGCTCGTTCCTGGTGATCGCACCTTCGTAGACCAGGGTGAAGGGGTTCTTCTGATGGTCCGCCGCGACGGCCTCTGCGCCGGCGATGCCGACCATCGCCGCAAGAAGCGTGGTTTTCAATGGGTTGGGAATCATGGGCGAGGCTCCTGTCCAGAAAGGGTTGTGGAATCCGGGTGGCTGCGCACGCTGCGACTGGCAACGGATCGTTGTCATCGCGACTGCGCAGCCACCCTCGCCTCGGACTTTAGGCAGTGGGGCTGCAAGCCACTAGGCCGCTTCAGCTTGCACCAGTGGCAAGTAAAGGTTGATACTGGGGCGCGCGCGACAGCGTGTTCTCATCCGGTTACACCCACCATGCCAATCAATGAATTCAAGGCGATCTCCACCTTCGCCAAGGCCGTCGAACTGGGGAGCATTCGACAGGCGGCCCTGGCGCAAGGGGTCTCTCCGCAGGCGGCGAGTCAGGCCATCGCCCAACTGGAGCAGCACCTCGGTGTGCGGCTGCTTCACCGCACGACCCGCCATCTCGCGCTCACCGAGGAGGGACAGAACCTGCTGGAGAGCATGCAACCGGCCTTGGCGGCGCTGGACCGGGCCCTGGCCTCGGCCCGCCAGAGCAAGGAGGGCATTGCCGGCCCCCTGCGCATCGTCGGACCCAGGACCTCCTTTGCGGAAATCCTGATGCCGGTGCTGGACGAGTTCTGCCAGGCCCATCCCGGCATTCAACCGGACGTTCACCTGGACGACGGCATTGGCAACTGGGTGCAGGACCGGGTCGATATCGGTTTCAGAATCGGTGCGTCGCCCCAGGAGGGGGTGATCGGCCGCCAGTTGTTTCCGATCCAGATGATCGTGTGCGCCGCCCCGGCCTATCTGGCTGCGCACGGCATGCCCCACACGCTGGAGGATCTGGCCACACACCGATGCAGCGTGTACCGCCATCCGGCCACGGGGAAGGTCTCCGCCTGGTATCTGACCGTCGATGGAAAGGTCGAGCACCGGCAGATGTCGCCAGCGTTCGCGACCAACGATTCCGAACTGGAATTGCAGGCCGTGCTGTCGGGGCAGGTGATCGGGCAGCTCGCGAATTTCTCCGCGGCCTCGCATATCCGGGCGGGGCGGCTGGTGCCCGTGCTGGTGGCTCACCTCAGCACCCACATCGGCCTGCACATCTACTACGGAAACCGCACCGCCCAGCCCAGGCGGGTGCGGGCGTTCCTGGACCTTGCGATCGCTCGCCTGCTCGATTGCCCTGCTTACGTGCTCTCCGGCAAGGAACTGGCCTCGGCAGCGCAGGGAGCGAGGCGCGCGCTGTCGAAGGGCGCCGTGGCCCGGCCCTAGTCCTGCAGCAGCTGCCCCGCCAGCGCCGCCGCGGCGGTGCGCGTTTCCACGCCGAGCTTTTCGAAGATGTGCTCCAGGTGCTTGTTCACCGTGCGCGGGCTCATGCCCAAAATATCAGCGATGTCGCGGTTGGTCTTGCCCTTGGCGAGCCACGACAGCACCTCGGTCTCGCGCGGGGTCAGTGCCACGGGCGGCAACCGCGTCGCGGCGGTGCCTGCGGCCGGGCCCTGGCTGAGCAGCAGCATCGACTCGGCCAGGCCGCTCGCGCCCAGGTGGCGGGCCTGCAGCTGGAGGCCGCCGGGCAGGGGCGTGCTGGCTTCGCCCTGCCGCTGGGCCTGCGCCAGCCACCGCGCGGGGTCGCCCGCGGGGGCGTCGCCGTGCCCGCCGAAGGCGGCCTCCAGCCAGCGCGTGGCCTGCGGCGAGCGCCAGGCGATGCGGTCCTGGCCGTCGAGCACGACCACGCCCAGGCCCGCCACGTCCACGGCCTCGCGCGCCAGCCGGGCGGCCTGCGCGTTGGCCACGTGGGTGGCCAGGCGGGCCATCACCTCGGGAATGCGCAGGGGCTTGACCACATAGTCCACGCCGCCGCTGGCAAAGCCGCGCAGGATCTGCTCGGTCTCCGACAGCCCGGTCATGAAGACGATGGGCACGTGCGCCCACGTCGGCGTGGCCTTGATGCGGCGGCATAGCGCGAAGCCGTCGGTGCCGGGCATCACCGCATCGAGCAGCACGCCGTCGGGTACGGTCATCTCGAAGCGCTCGATGGCCTCATCGGCATCGCGCGCGGCCAGCACGGCATAGCCTTCGCCTGCCAGCGCATCGCACAGCATGCGCAGGGTGTCCAGTGCATCGTCCACCACCAGGATGACGCGGCGCGGGGCGGCGGCCTGCACGCTGTCAGGGGAGTTCGTCATGTTCGGGTTCTCGCAGAAGGTGGGCCAGGGCATCGAAGTCGAAGCGGTCCGCGCAGGCCTGTAGCTGCGCCAGCGCGGCGGCATGGCCGGGCAGGCCGTCGCGTGCGCCGCGCAGCCGCTCGCGCACGGCGGCGGCCTGGCCCTGCCGCGCCAGGCGGTTCAGGTCTTCGCGCAGGTCGGCAGGCAGGGTGTGGGGCGGCGGCGCGGGGCTGGCGGGTGGCGATCCCGGCGTGGCAGGGGCCTTGGCCGGCGTGTTGTCGTGCACCCATTCCAGCTGCAGGGCGGCCTGCAGGGCCTGCAGCAACTCCGATTCGATGATGGGCTTGCCCACGAAACCCTGGCACTGGGCGGCGGCCAGCCGCGCGGGCTCGTTGTCGAACTGGTTGGCCGAGACGAAGACGATCGGCAGCGCTGCCGCCGGGCGCAGCGCCCGCAGCAGGGCGGCCGTCTGCCAGCCGTCGAGGTCGTCCATGGTGATGTCCAGCAGCACGAGGTCGGGGGGCGCCTGCCGCACGATCTCCAGGCATTCGCGGCCGCTGGCTGCCTCGCGCACGGTGAACCCCAGCGGCACCAGCAGCCCGGCCAGCAGCTGGCGCTGCAGCGGCTGGTCGTCCACCACCAGCAGCGTGCGGCGCGGCGCGATGTGGCCGATGACGGGCCGCAGGGCCACGGCGTGCGTGGGGCGCCAGGCCGGGTCGGGGGAGATGCCGGGCAGGTACAGCCGCACGGTGAAGGTGCTGCCCTGCCCGTGCCGGCTGGACACGGTGAGCTGGCCCCCCATGAGTTCGGTGAGCAGGTGCGTGATGGTCAGCCCCAGGCCCGTGCCCGCCTCGCTCGCGCGGCGCCCGGCGCTGCCGCGCTCGAACGGCAGGAAGATGCGCTCCAGGTCCTGCGGCTCGATGCCGATGCCGGTGTCGATCACCTCGATGCGCGAGACGTGCGGGCGAAAGTCCAGGCGCAGCCGCACCTCGCCCTGCTGGGTGAAGCGCACGGCGTTGGACAGCAGGTTGATGAGGATCTGGCG
The DNA here is from genome assembly GCF_030158955.1 of Acidovorax sp. SUPP1855. Classification (NCBI taxonomy): domain Bacteria; kingdom Pseudomonadati; phylum Pseudomonadota; class Betaproteobacteria; order Burkholderiales; family Comamonadaceae; genus Acidovorax; species Acidovorax sp. SUPP1855. Next base: position 25,790 of record NZ_BQXI01000026.1, read on the forward strand.
CAGCCGCTTCCCATCGGCCCGGATCCAGTCGGGCACGGTGCCCAGCGTCTCCACCACGAAGGCCAGGCCCCGGGCCTCGGCCTGCGGGCGCAGCATGCCTTCGACGTTGCGGATCAGCTCGGCCAGCGGCAGCGGCGCCAGGTCCAGCCGCAGCCGGCCCGCCTCAATGCGGGCCAGCTCGAGCGAGCCGTCGATCAGCGCGTGCATGTGCTGGCCGCTGTGCTGCATGGTGGACAGCGTCTCGCGCATCCAGCCGTCAGTCTCTGGGTTCTTGAGCAGGATCTGCGTGTAGCCGAGGATGCTGTTGAGCGGCGAGCGCAGCTCGTGCGTCATGCCGGCCACGTAGCGTGTCTTGGCCATGCTGGCGGATTCGGCCCGGTCCTTGGCGGCCTGCAACTCGGCATCGGTGCGCTTGTGGGCTTCGATCTCCTGCAGCAGCAGCTGCGTCTGCCGCTCGGACTCGTCCTGCGCCATGCGCCGGCTGTCGGTGCTGAGCACCACCCACCAGGCGCACACGGCCGCCAGCAGGGACAGCAGGGCGAACACCTTCAGGAACGGGGTGCGCAGGAACTGGGCCGGTGTCTCGAGCCCCTCCTGCACATAGACCACGCCCACCAGGAACGCCATCACCGCGCACAGCGACACCAGCACCATCAGGTACTGGCCGAGGCGGAAGTTCACGCGGGCCGCCCAGGTGCGCGGCAGCAGCAGCGCGGCCACCGCGCGCAACTGGTCGGCCGCGCGCGAGCCGGTCTTGCAGCGGTCGTGGCAGCGCGATTCGAGCGAGCAGCACAGCGAGCAGATGGGCGCGCCGTAGGCTGGGCAGCGGGCCATGTCTTCGGACTCGAACGGGTTCTCGCACACGGCGCAGCGCACGGACTCGCCGGGCTTCCACAGCGTGTCCGGCATGCGGGCCAGGTAGTAGCGCCCGCCGGTGGCCCAGGCCAGCAGCGGCGACAGCGCCATCGACAGCGCCAGCGCGATGAAGGGCGAGAACGCGGCCGCATGGTCGCCCAGCAGGCCGGCATAGGCGCAGCAGGCCACGGCGGCCGCCAGCACCATGGCCCCCAGGCCCACGGGGTTGAAGTCGTACAGGTGCGCCCGCCGGAACTCGATGCCCCGGGGCGACAGGCCCAGCGGCTTGTTGATGACGAGATCGGCCACCAGCGCGCCCACCCAGGCGATGGCCACGTTGCTGTACACGGCCAGCACCTTCTCCAGCGCGCCGAACACGCCCAGCGTCATCAGGAGCGTGGCGATGCCCACGTTGAACACCAGCCACACCACGCGTCCCGGGTGGCTGCGCGTGATGCGGGCGAAGAAATTGGACCAGGCGAGCGAGCCCGCATACGCATTGGTCACGTTGATCTTCACCTGCGAGACCACCACGAACACCACCGTGACCGCCACGGCCAGGCCCGGCAGCCCCAGCGCCTGCATGACCTGCTGAAAGCCGGCCAGGAACATCTGCGTGGGCTCGGCCGCGCGGTGCGTTCCGACCTCGAACTGCAGCGCGGCGAAGGCGAGGAACGCGCCGCCCGCTATCTTGAGCATGCCCATCACGATCCAGCCCGGGCCGGCCACCAGCACCGCGCCCCACCAGCGCCAGCGGTTGGCGGCGGTGCGCTCGGGCAGAAAGCGCAGGATGTCCACCTGCTCGCCGATCTGCACCACCAGGGAGAAGATCACCGCCGCCGCGGCACCGAACATGAGCGGATCGAACTGGCTGCTGCCGCTCTTGAGGCCCGACAGCCCCGCGAAGTCGCGGTACAGCTGCGGCTGCGCGAGCGCGATCCACACGAAGGGCAGCAGCAGCAGGAAGAGCCACAGCGGCTGCGTCCACGCCTGCAGCCGGGAGATGAGCGTGATGCCGCGCATGGCCAGCGGCAGGATCACGAGGGACGACAGCACATAGCACCACTGCAGCGGCCAGTCCACCACCATCTGCAGTGCCAGCGCCATGATGGCGGCCTCCAGCGCGAAGAAGATGAAGGTGAACACCGCGTAGATCAGCGAGGTGATGGTGGAGCCCAGGTAGCCGAAGCCCGCGCCGCGCGTGAGCAGGTCCATGTCCAGCCCGTAGCGCGCCGCGCAGTAGGCGATCGGCAGGCCGGTGAGAAAGATCAGCACGCCCACCGCCAGGATGGCCCACATCGCATTGGCGAAGCCGTAGTTGAGTGCGATGGCGCCGCCGATGGCTTCGAGCGCCAGGAACGACAGCGAGCCGAACGCCGTGTTGGCCACGCGCCATTCGCTCCAGCGCCGAAAGCCCTTGGGCGTGTAGCGCAGCGCGTAGTCCTCCATCGTCTCGTCGGCCACCCAGGCGTTGTATTCGCGGCGGAACCGAAAAATGGTCTGCGGCGCGGTCTGGGGGGTGGGCGGTGCGATCGAGGCCATGCCGGGCCTGCATGCAAGAAACGTTCTTGTCCGCGCCGTGCGCCGGGGCCGGGCGGGCGGCTACGTCAATTGACGTATGGGCGCGCAGCAGGGTTGTCCCTAATCTTGGCCCCAGCGCGGAACCACCGACGCCGTCCACCCACCCCGTATTGCCTGTTGCAAGGAGCGCTCCCATGAAGCACCCCCTCGATCCGAATGTCTCCCCCCTCCTGGCCGCGGATGCGGGCCGCCGCCGGCTGCTGCAGGCCATGGGGGCCGCCTCGGTGGCGGGCCTGCCCGCGTGGTCCTTCGCGCAGCCCACGGCGCAGGTCAACACCACCAAGCTGGCGGTGACGGACACCGAGGTCACCGTGGGCCAGCTGCATTCGGCGACCGGCACCATGGCCATCTCGGAGACGGGATCGATCCAGGCCGAGCAGCTCGCCATCGACCAGATCAACGCCATGGGCGGCGTGCTGGGCCGCAAGATCAAGGTCATCAAGGAAGACGGCGCCTCCGACTGGCCCACCTTCGCCGAAAAGTCCAAGAAGCTGCTCATCAACGACCACTGCGCAGCCGTGTTCGGCTGCTGGACCAGCGCATCGCGCAAGGCCGTGCTGCCCGTGTTCGAAAAAGAGAACGGCCTGCTGTACTACCCCACGTTCTACGAGGGCCTGGAGCAGTCCAAGAACGTGATCTACACCGGCCAGGAGGCCACGCAGCAGATCCTGTACAGCCTGGAGTGGGCCAAGACCGAGAAGAAGGCCAAGACCTTCTTCCTGATCGGCTCGGACTACATCTGGCCGCGCACCTCGATGAAGATCGCACGCAAGCACGTGGAGAACTTCCAGAAGGGCAAGGTCGTGGGCGAGGAGTACTACCCGCTGGGCAGCACCAACTTCGGCTCGCTCATGAACAAGATCAAGGTGCAAAAGCCCGACTGCCTGTTCGTCGCCGTGGTGGGCGGCTCCAACGTGGCGTTCTACAAGGCGCTCAAGGCGGCGGGCATCACGGGCGACAAGCAGCTGCTGGTGACGCTGTCGGTCACCGAGGACGAGATGACCGGCGTGGGCGGCGAGAACTTCGCGGGCTTCTATTCGTCGATGAAGTACTTCCAGTCGCTGGACAACGAGAACAACAAGAAATTCGTGGCCGCCTTCAAGGCCAAGTACGGCCCCAGCGCGGTGATCGGCGACGTTACGCAGGCCGGCTACCTGGGCCCCTGGCTGTGGAAGGCCGCCGTCGAGAAGGCCAAGAGCTTCGACGTGGACAAGGTGGTGGCGGCATCGCCGGGCATCGAGCTCAAGACCGCGCCCGAGGGCTACGTGAAGGTGGACGCCAACCACCACCTGTGGAGCAAGTCTCGCATCGCGCAGGGACTGCCGGACGCCACGTTCAAGGTGGTGGCCGAATCGCCCGAACTCATCAAGCCCGATCCGTTCCCCAAGGGATACCAGTGACCACCCCCTGAGGCGCTGCGCGCCTTCCCCCTCTCTCGCTGCGCGGGAGGGGGGCGACACCCTCGGTGCGGGGTGGCCCTTCCTCGGTGTCCCGGCATGAGGCCACGCTGGTCTTCGGCGCCTCGCCCCGGGCGAATCGCTGCGGGTGCCGGATCCCCGCACTGACTGCTTTCTTTCCCGACTGGCTTGCACGTAGGAGCTGCACCATGACCTTTTCCGAAATGATGAACATCGGCCTGATGCAGGGCTTCGCCGGCCTGAGCCTGTTCGCCGTGCTGCTGCTCATGGGCCTGGGGCTGGCGATCATCTTCGGTCAGATGGGTGTCATCAACATGGCGCACGGCGAGTTCATGACCATCGGCGCCTACACGATCTACCTGGGCTCCACGCTCGCGTCCACGCACGCGCCGCAGTGGATGCCGTTCTATTTCCCGCTGGCCATCGCCGCGGCCTTCGGCTTCGCGTTCATCGCGGGCTGGCTGGTGGAGTGGGGCCTGATCCGCCACCTGTACAAGCGCCCGCTCGACACCCTGCTGGCCACCTGGGGCATCAGCCTGGGGCTGCAGCAGTGCTTTCGCACCTTCATCGGCCCCAAGGAAGTGAGCCCGACCCTGCCCGACTGGCTGCTCGGATCGTGGGCGCCCGCGGAGGGGCTGGACATTCCCATCAACGGCCTGTTCGTGCTGGCGCTCACGCTGGTGGTGACGGCGGGCGTGCTGCTTGCGCTGCACAGGAGCCGCTGGGGCCTGCGGGTCCGCGCCACGGTCAGCAACCGGGTGATGGCCAACGCCATCGGCATCGATACCAAGAAGACCGACCGACTCACCTTCGCCATCGGCTGCGGTATCGCGGGGGTGGCGGGCGCCGCGTTCACCACCATCGGCTCCACGGGGCCCACCTCGGGCTCGCTCTACATCGTCGATGCGTTCCTCGTCGTCACCTTCGGCGGCGCGGCGAGCCTGCTGGGCACGGTGGTGTCGGCCTTCGGCATCGCGCAGACGCAGTCGATCACCGAGTTCTTCCTGGCCGGCTCCATGGCCAAGGTGATCACGCTGTCGCTGATCGTGCTGATCCTGATGGTGCGGCCGCAGGGCCTGTTCGCCTCGAAGGTGCGCCGCTGAGCGCGCGCCCACTGCTTTGCCCTCACCCTGCACCCACCGGAGTCGTCCCATGAATGCCCTCAAAGCCTGGATCCTGCGCTACCAGTTGGCCAGCCTGGTGCTGCTCACGGTGCTGCTGGCCGTGGTGCTGCCGCTCGCCCTGGACATCTTCCGGCTGAACCTCGTGGGCAAGTACCTCACGTATGCCTTCGTGGCCATCGGCCTGGTGATGGTGTGGGGCTATGGCGGCGTGCTCAGCCTGGGGCAGGGCGTGTTCTTCGGTCTGGGCGGCTATGCCATGGCGATGTTCCTCAAGCTCGAGGCCTCCGACCCCGTGAGCACCAGGATCCAGTCCACGCCCGGCATCCCCGACTTCATGGACTGGAACCAGATCACCGAGCTGCCCGCCTTCTGGGTGCCTTTCAAGAGCCTGCCGTTCGCGCTGGCGGCCGTGATCGTGGTGCCCACGCTGCTGGCCTGGATCGTGAGCTTCGCCATGTTCAAGCGCCGCGTGGGCGGGGTCTACTTCGCCATCATCACGCAGGCGGTGGCGCTGATCTGCACGGTGCTCATCATCGGTCAGCAGGGCTACACGGGCGGCGTGAATGGCATGACCGACCTGAAAACCCTTTGGGGATGGGACACGCGCACCGACAGCGCCAAGTACATCCTGTACTACGTGTGCGTGGCACTTTTGGTGCTGTCCATCGTGCTGTGCCGCTTCATCCAGACCAGCAAGCTGGGCACGCTGCTGCTGGCCATGCGCGACAAGGAAGACCGCGTGCGCTTCTCGGGCTACGACGTGGCCAATTTCAAGGTCTTCACTTTCTGCCTGGCGGCGGCGCTCTCAGGCATCGGCGGTGCGCTGTTCACGCTGCAGGTGGGCTTCATGTCGCCGAGCTTCGTGGGCATCGTGCCGTCCATCGAGATGGTGATCTACGCCGCCGTGGGTGGGCGCATGAGCCTGGTGGGCGCGGTGTACGGCACGCTGCTGGTGAATGCGGGCAAGACGTACTTCTCGGAGAGCTTTCCCGACTTGTGGCTGTTCCTCATGGCGGGGCTGTTCATCGGCGTGACCATGGCCTTCCCGCTGGGGCTGGCCGGCCTGTGGGAAAGCCGCATCGTGCCCTGGTGGAAGGGCCGCCGCGAGGCCCTGCGCCAGGCGGCGGTGCCCGCTCCGCACGCCGCCGCGGCACGCAGCACCGCGGCGGATACCGAGCCGGCGGCGCGCGAGCCCGGCCTGCCCGAAGGCACCCGCCGCCAGAGCGCCTGAGCGCACGCAACCGGAGCACCTCCCATGAGCAACACCGACTTCGCCCTGGCCGTGGAAGACCTGACCGTCTCGTTCGACGGCTTCAAGGCCATCGACACCCTCACGCTGTACGTGGACAGGAACGAGCTGCGCGTGATCATCGGTCCCAACGGCGCGGGCAAGACCACGCTGCTGGACCTGATCTGCGGCAAGACGCGCGCCACCAGCGGCAGCATCAAGTTCAAGAACGAGGAGCTGACGCGCATGGCCGAGCACAAGCGCGTGCGGCTGGGCATCGGCCGCAAGTTCCAGACGCCGTCCATCTACGAGAACCTGTCGGTCTTCCAGAACCTGGAGGTGTCCTATCCCACCGGGCGCACCGTGTTCGGCGCGCTGGCCTTTCGCTGCACCAGCGCGGTGAAGGAGCGGGTGCAGGACGTGGCCGACGACATCGGCCTGGGCGGGCTGCTCGCCACCGAGGCCGGCCTGCTCTCGCACGGCCAGAAGCAATGGCTGGAGATCGGCATGCTGCTGATGCAGGAGCCCGAGCTGCTGATGCTGGACGAGCCCATCGCCGGCATGAGCGCGCGCGAGCGTGAACTCACGGCCGAGTTGCTGCAGCGCATCTGCAGGAACCGCGCGGTGATCGTGATCGAGCACGACATGGAGTTCGTCAAGCGCATCGCGCACAAAGTCACCGTGATGCACCAGGGAAAGATCCTGGCCGAAGGGTCGATGGACAAGGTCCAGAACGACCCCAAGGTGATCGACGTGTACCTCGGCCACTGAGACGCGCCGCTGTCCTTTGCCCACGCCCTGAGTTTTCTGGAGCCCCCCATGCTGAAAGTCACAGACCTGCACGTCGCCTATGGGCAGAGCGAAGCGCTGCACGGCATCTCGTTCGAGGGCCGTGCCAACGAAACCGTGGCCATCATGGGCCGCAACGGCATGGGCAAGACCACGCTGTTCAAGAGCCTGATGGGCGTGATGCCGGTCAAGAGCGGCTGCATCACCGTGGCCGGCCAGGAGGTGACGCGGGACGAGAGCTTTCGGCGCGTGGACAAAGGCATCGCCTACGTGCCGCAGGGCCGCATGATCTTTCCCACGCTGACGGTGGAGGAGAACATCCAGACCGGCCTGGAGAACTCGAAGACCCGCCAGATCCCCGAAGAGATCTATGCGCTGTTCCCCGTGCTGTGGGACATGCGCCGGCGCAAGGGCGGCAATCTTTCGGGCGGGCAGCAGCAGCAGCTGGCCATCGCCCGTGCGCTGGTGACCGATCCCAAGGTGCTGCTGCTGGACGAGCCCACCGAGGGCATCCAGCCTTCGATCATCAAGGACATCGCCCGCGCCCTCAACGAGATCCGCAAGCTGCGCCAGATCACCATCGTGGTGAGCGAGCAGGTGCTTTCGTTCGCCATGGATGTGGCCGACCGCCTGTTCGTGATCGAAGGCGGCCGACTGGTGCATGAAACCGCCCGCGTGGACACCGACCAGCAGCGCATCAAGGCCTACCTGTCCGTGTGAACGGTCACTGCCCGCGACGGATTTCCGTTCCTTCCCTCTCGCCTTCTCTTCCCTTCACTTTCCAGGAGCACGCCATGGCTGAAACCCTCATCCACGTCGATCTGAGCCAATCGCCGACCCAGAACGAGAACATCCACAACCGCTGGCATCCCGACATTCCAATGGCCTGCTGGGTGAATCCGGGCGACGATTTCATTCTGGAAACCTTCGACTGGACCGGCGGCTTCATCAAGAACAACGACAGCGCCGACGACGTGCGCGACATCGACCTGACCACGGTGCACTACCTCTCGGGCCCGGTGGGCGTCAAGGGCGCGGAGCCGGGCGACCTGCTGGTGGTGGACCTGCTCGACATCGGCGCCAAGCAGGACAGCCTTTGGGGTTTCAACGGCTTCTTCTCCAAGAAGAACGGCGGTGGCTTCCTGACCGAGCATTTCCCCGAGGCACAGAAATCGATCTGGGACTTCAAGGGCATGTTCACCAGTTCGCGCCACATTCCGGGCGTCAACTTCGCCGGCCTGATCCACCCCGGCCTGATCGGCTGCCTGCCCGACAAGAAAATGCTCGACCTCTGGAACGAGCGCGAGCAAAAGCTCATCGACACCGATCCCACCGCTGGCCTGGCCAACCCCCCCTCGGCCGGCACCGCCCACATGGGCCGCCTGACCGGCGAAGCCAAGGCCAAGGCCGCGGCCGAAGGCGCACGCACCGTGCCGCCGCGCGAGCACGGCGGCAACTGCGACATCAAGGACCTGTCGCGCGGATCGAAGGTGTTCTTCCCGGTCTATGTCGACGGCGCGGGCCTCTCGGTGGGCGACCTGCATTTCAGCCAGGGCGACGGCGAAATCACGTTCTGCGGCGCGATCGAAATGGCCGGCTGGGTGCACATGAAGGTCACCCTGATCAAGGGCGGCATGGCCAAGTACGGCATCAAGAACCCCATCTTCAAACCCAGCCCCATCGTGCCGACCTACAACGATTATTTGATCTTCGAAGGCATCTCGGTCGACGAGGCGGGCAAGCAGTACTACCTGGACGTGAACGTGGCCTACCGCCAGGCCTGCCTGAACGCGATCGAGTACCTGAAGAAGTTCGGATACAGCGGCGCGCAGGCGTATTCGATCCTGGGAACGGCCCCGGTGCAGGGCCACATCAGCGGCGTGGTCGATGTGCCCAACGCCTGCGCCACGCTGTGGCTGCCGACGCAGATCTTCGAGTTCGACATCAACCCGAACGCCAGCGGCCCGGTGAAGATGCTGGACGGCAGCATCGACATGCCGCTGTCGCCCGACCTCGTCTGATCCCCCGCCACGACAGGACACCGCGCCATGCCCACCTACGACTACCAGTGCGCCACGTGTGGCGGTTTCGATGCCTTGCGCAGCCTGGCGCTGCGCAACGAGCCCGCTGCCTGCCCCCGGTGCAGCGCTGCATCCCCCCGCGTCTTCGCCAGCGCTCCCCGGCTGGCCTGCGTGAGCCCGGAGCAGCGCCGTGCGTTCGACACCAACGAGCGGGCGCAGCATGCGCCGCGCTCCTCCCACAACGGTGACGAAGGCAGTTACGGCCGGATGCGCCATCCGGCGGGGTGCGGCTGCTGCGGCTCTGGCAAGCGCAGCGCCACGGTGACGGCGGCGAACGGAGCAAAGGCGTTTCCGTCCAAGCGGCCCTGTATGATCAGCCACTAGGCGATCGGGATTTCGGCGGGCCGTGGGGCACCGCCCTGCGGCAACGCATGGCCTGAGCAACGGGGCCATGGCGCCCCCTAGAAGCACGGCTGCGATGTTGTCTTACCCCTGGGCGGTGCCTGTTGCGACACATTTCGCCCATGGCAAATCGTGTTGCAAGGTGGGTTGAGCCCTGGCGCCTGGCGGTTTGCGGCCGCCGGGCTGGACTGGCGTGGCTGCCGCTTCTCGCGGCACTGGTCGGCTGTGAAGGCCGCCATGATCTGGCTTCCAGCGGATGCCTGCCGCTGCGTGCGCCGGCCCGTGTGGTGCTGCTGCAGGAATCCGGCCTCTACCAGGTGCGTGATGCGCCGACGTTCGTGCTCTCACCGCATCCGCGCGATACGGCGAACGACCGCTTTCACGGCCTGCAGCGGGTCCGCACGCTGCCGCCGGGGACGCCGCTGGAGATCGCGCGTCTGGAACAGGCCTGGGGTTTCGACGTGGGCAAAGGGCGCATCAGCGCGTTCGGCACGTCGCCGCAGGGCGAACCCTTCGAGTACGGTTGGGGTGGTGGCACGCAGATCGGCCGCGCGCCCTGGGAACCGGCCTCCGTTGCGCCACTTCGGGCGGTGCGGTGTGGTGATTGATCCCCCGCAAGACAAAGGAGCACAGATGGCATTTTCTTTTCGCAGCGCTGCATGCATGGCGGTCATGGCCGCAGCGGCCCCGGCTTTCGCCCAGAGCGTGCTGTACACCGCGCGCCCGGCCATCGGGCTGAGCGTGAGCGACAAGATGGCGACCCGCCAACCGCGTGTGGAGTTCACCGTGACCATGCCGGACGGGAAGACGACCACCGCGACCGCCGAGCCCCAAGGGGGCGGCGAGCGGGCTGGCACCGTGCACTATCCCAGCGATTTCGGCAACGCGGGCACCCGCGTGGGCGACTACACCTGGGTGGCGCGCATCGGTGGCAAGGTCGTGCTCGACGGGCGCTTCAGCTATCGTCCGACGCCCGAGGGACAGCTGCTGTTCGTCCCCCGGTAGAGGCGGTCCGATCCGGCGGCCAGGATAAAAAAAGCGCCTGCCCGCATCGCAGTGGGCAGGCGCTTCAGGGGCAGGTGGCCGGCCCGTGCGCAAGGGCCGGCGTTTTCGCGCTGGATCAGGCGGTCACGGCAGCCAGCGCCGCATTCAGCGTGGCGCTGGGGCGCATCACGGCCTCGGTCTTCTTCGGGTCGGGCAGGTAGTACCCGCCGATGTCTGCCGGCTTGCCCTGCACGTCCGCCAGTTCACCGACGATCTTCTGCTCGTTGTCGGCCAGCGTCTTGGCCAGCCCGGCGAACTTGGCGGCCAGGGCCGTGTCCTCGGTCTGCGCGGCCAGTTCCTGGGCCCAGTACAGGGACAGGTAGAACTGGCTGCCGCGGTTGTCCAACTGGCCGGTCTTGGGGCTGGGGTTCTTGTTGTTGTCCAGCAGCTTGCCGGTGGCGGTGTCCAGCGTCTTGGCCAGCAGGGTGGCTTGCTGGTTGCCGGTCTTCAGGCCCAGGTCTTCCAGGCTGACGGCCAGGGCCAGGAACTCGCCCAGCGAATCCCAGCGCAGGTGGTTTTCTTCCACCAGTTGCTGCACGTGCTTCGGTGCCGAGCCGCCGGCACCCGTCTCGTACATGCCGCCGCCGGCCATCAGGGGCACGACGGACAGCATCTTGGCGCTGGTGCCCAGTTCCATGATGGGGAACAGGTCGGTCAGGTAGTCGCGCAGGATGTTGCCGGTGACGCTGATCGTGTCCAGGCCGCGGATCACGCGCTCCAGCGTGTAGCGCATGGCGCGAACCTGGCTCATGATCTGGATGTCCAGGCCGGTCGTGTCGTGGTCCTTCAGGTAGGTCTTCACCTTCTTGATGACTTCGTTCTCGTGCGGGCGGTACGGGTCCAGCCAGAACACGGCGGGCATGCCGGAGTTGCGGGCGCGGGTCACGGCCAGCTTCACCCAGTCGCGGATCGGCGCGTCCTTCACCTGGCACATGCGCCAGATGTCGCCTTCTTCCACGTTCTGGCTCAGCAGCACTTCGCCCGTGGCCAGATCGACGATGTTGGCCACGCCGGCTTCAGGCACTTCGAACGTCTTGTCGTGCGAACCGTACTCTTCGGCCTGCTGGGCCATCAGGCCCACGTTGGGCACGGTGCCCATGGTCTTGGGGTCGAAGGCGCCATGCCATTTGCAGAAGTTGATGATCTCCTGGTAGATGCGGGCGAAGGTGCTCTCGGGGATCACCGCCTTGGTGTCCTTCAGTCGGCCGTCGGCGCCCCACATCTTGCCGCCGTTGCGGATCATGGCGGGCATCGAGGCATCGACGATCACGTCGTTGGGCGAGTGGAAGTTGGTAATGCCCTTGGCCGAATCGACCATCGCCAGCTCGGGGCGGTTTTCGTGGCAGGCGTGCAGGTCGCGCTTGATCTCGTCCTGCTTGCTCTGCGGCAGCGTGGCGATCTTGTTGTACAGATCGACCATGCCGTTGTTCACGTTCACGCCCAGCTCTTCGAACAGCTGCGCATGCTTGGCGAAGGCTTCCTTGTAGAAGATGCGCACGGCGTGGCCGAAGACGATCGGGTGCGACACCTTCATCATCGTCGCCTTGACGTGCAGCGAGAACATCACGCCGGTCTTGTGCGCGTCTTCGATCTCTTTTTCATAGAACTCGAGCAGGGCCGTCTTGCTCATGAACATGCTGTCGATGATTTCGCCGTCCTTCAGCGACACCTTGGGCTTGAGCACCGTGGTCTTGCCGCTCTTGCCGACCAGTTCCATCTTCACGTCGCGCGCTTTGTCGAGCGTGATCGACTTTTCGCCATGGTAGAAGTCGCCATGGTGCATGTGCGAGACGTGCGAGCGCGATGCCTGGCTCCATTCGGCCATGCTGTGCGGGTTCTTGCGGGCGTATTCCTTGACGGCCTTGGGTGCGCGGCGGTCGGAGTTGCCTTCGCGCAGGACCGGGTTCACCGCGCTGCCGATGCACTTGTTGTAACGGGCGCGAATGTCCTTTTCTTCGTCGGTCGTCGGATTTTCGGGGTAGTCGGGAATCGCATAGCCTTTGCCCTGCAGCTCCTTGATGGCGGCCACCAGCTGTGAGACCGATGCGCTGATGTTGGGCAGCTTGATGATGTTGGCGTCGGGCGAGAGCGTCAGCTTGCCCAGGGCGGCCAGGTTGTCGGGCACGCGCTGTGCCTCGGTCAGGCGCTCGGGAAACTGGCCCAGGATGCGGCCGGCGACCGAGATGTCGCTGGTCTCCACGTGGATGCCCGCTGGGGCCGCGAAGGTCCGCACGATCGGCAGAAAGGCGGCGGTCGCCAGGGCGGGTGCTTCGTCGGTCAGCGTGTAGATGATGGTCGGTTGCGTCGTGCTCATTCGCTTGCGTTCCTTGGGAAGGGGTGACAGATCAGCCGGTGATTTTCGCGCTTTCTGAAGGCAGTCGGCACAGATGCCCCTCAGCGCCGTTCGGGGCAGGTGCCCACGCGCCCGATCATGGGCATGAAAGGGGTGCCCGCTCGACGCGCTGCTGCAGGCTCACGCGCGCTGTGCCGATGCCCGGGTGACCAGCCAGATGCCGCCGCACACCAGCACCAGGGCCACCGCGTTGCGCCATTCGAGCAGGCTTTCTTCCAGGAACCAGGCCGACAGCAAGGTGCCGAACACGGGCACCATGAAGTTGAACGCCGTGATGAGGCTCACCCGGTTGTGCTTGAGCAGCAGGCTCCAGATCGAGATCGCCAGGGACGACAGCACCACCAGATAGGCCAGCAGCGATGACGAGGCCCAGGTCACCTCGCCCAGCGCGCCGCCCGTGGCATAGCCGAGCGCCAGCAGCACCAGGCCGCCGATGGTCAACTGGTAGGCGGTCATCACGATGGGATCCATCCCCTGGGAAATGCGCTTGCCGTAGACGCCGCCCAGCGCCAGCACCAGGGCGGCGATCACCACGAAACCCTCGCCCAGCAGGGCGAACTCGAAGTCGCTCAGCGTCCCGGCCAGCCCGGCGCCGAGGTTGACCGCCATGACCCCGGCGAAGCCCACGATGCAGCCCCAGGCCTTTGCATGGCTGATGCGGTCGTTGTGGTACAGGAAATGCGCCAGCAGCACGCTGAAGAAGGTGCCGGTGGCGTTCATGATCGAGGCCTTCACCCCCGTCGTGTTCGCCACGCCGATGTAGAAGAAGATGTACTGCAGCGTGGTCTGCAACAGGCCCAGCAGCGCCAATTGGCCCCAGGCCCGGGCCGGCCAGCCGCCGATCTGCCGGCCGCTGGCGGCCACCCACGCCAGCAGCGCCAGGCCCGCCAGGGCGAAGCGCCAGCCGGCGAACACGAGTTTGGACGGGGTGTCGCTGCTGTCGATGCCGAACAGGGCGTAGCCATTCTTGATCGCCGGGTACGAACTGCCCCAGAGCAGGCAGCAAAACAACGCCAGCAGGAAGACGTTCCTGCGTTGCGCTAAGGGGGAGATGGGGGGCGACATGGCTTCTTTCCAGACGGGGTGGTGCCCCAAAAAGGTGAATTTTGCACAAGTTGTACGACAACTCGGCGTGAAAATATCCTGCCTTGGCGGAATGCGGCCTCGTTTGGCTCTATTTGCGCCTCATTGTCCGATGACTATCCAAAACCGCAGTGACCGTGGACATCCAGCCCCGTGGGCGGCAACTGCCAACAGTCGGTGCCCCTGCCCAGGCGATACCGCGAGGTCGGTGCAGATAAGCAAGGAACGCCTCGGCAGTTTCAGGAACCCCCTGGGTGCTTTCCAGCCTTGTCGATAATGCGGCGCCATGCGATCGACTTTCGTTCCGCTCCTCCTGTCCTGTTGCGCGATGGCGACCCTGTCCGGCTGCAGCAGCCCGCCTGCGCCCCATGGCGAGGTCAAAGGCGCGTCTGCGAATGGCAGCGAGTTGGGGCAGTCCGACGTGAACCGCATGGCGACCCTGGCCATGCGCGAGAACCTGGACAGTCTCTACCGGCTGATGGACAAGCTTTACCGCCGCAACCCTGCCGAATGGCGCAAGACCAGCGCCGTGGGCCGAGAGCAGGCCATGGAGCAGGTCCGCACCACCATCGAGAAGGGCGGGGTCTGGGCGCCCTTGCAGGGGCGGCGCGACATCGCGGCGATGGCCGCGGCCCTGGCGCCCGAATTCGCGGGCGACCGCGTGGCGGCGTTCATCTACGCCACGGCCGACATGCTGATCACCGCGCACGACGGAAAGATCGAGTTCTTCCTGCTCGACAGCCTGGATGCCCAGCACCTGTACAACGCGGCGCGCAACGTGGAGATCGCCGTGTGGATGCTGTCTCAGCGCCGCACCGCGGCGGGCCAGCCGCTGCTGCTGGCCGACGAGATCGGTCCGCAGGGGCGCAATCTGAGCTTCGAGCGCGAGTTCGGCAAGATCATCGGCCGGCTCGACCTGCTGTCGGCGGTGGCCACCGAAAAGTACCGTCGCGCCGCCATCACCTATGTGCAGGGGCTGGTGGGCGGTTCTTTCCTGCAGTTCTTGCCGGTGCGCTGAATCGGAGGGTGGCGGTGGGCGCTTTTTCCGGTGCTGCTTACTTGAACATGTCGGCCGAGAAGCTCTGGCGGAACCATTTCATGGCGTTGACCATGAGGGCGCCTGACGAACGGATGTTTGCCAGAAAGCGGTTGATCTCGTCCTTCAGCCGTGCCTCGTTTTGCCGAAGGCCGATATAGCATGGGCTCTCTTTGAGGAGCGCCACCTGGTGCACACGGGTGCGCAGACCGACATCCTTGATGGATTCCACCAGCACGTTGCCACCCGCGAAGAATTCGAAATGGCCTGCGGCATAGGCGTCCAGCAACGCGGCGCTGCCTTTGAATCCCTGGATTTTTGCGGTCGGCAGGAATGCCCGGACCAGGGATTCCTCCAGGCTGTTTTCCGCCGCTCCGACGACCGGGGCTGGAAGTTTCAGCAATTCGTCGCGGCTCAATTTCTGCTGGCTGAAGACACCGAGGTAGGTCGGGGCGTAGACACTGGAGAAGTCGATGCTTTTCTCGCGCTCGGGCGTCTTGCCCAGGCTGGAGATGATGATGTCGACGCGATCTTCCAGCAGTGCCGCCAGCCGGTCCCCGCTGGGCACCGGTACCATCTGCGGCGACACGCCCAGGTGCATCGAAAGCATCTTGGCGATGGAAATGTCGAAGCCCGCCAGCTCGTTGCCCTGCGGAAAGCCGAACGGTGGGAAGTCCTGCGGGACCGCCACGCGAAGGACCCGGGCGGATCGGATGCGTTCCAGCTGATCGCGATGTTCGGCGGCCGCCAGCGGGCCCGACAGGCCCAGGGCCAGAATGGAGCCGCACACCAGGCGGCGTCGTTGCAGAATCTCACTGGCCCATAGGCTGGGCGTTGCACCATCGAAGGGCGATTGCATGGGAGGGCTCCTTCCTGGGAAGCGGCCAAGCACTTTCCATGCCGCTGTCCGGAGAACCCGCTCAGGAGGCGGGGCGCGGTGATGGCCCGGGCGCAGGGCGCGTAAAATCCGGCCGCCCCCGAGGAGCGTTGCAGCGCCTGCCGATCAACCGGCTCAACCAGGCGTCAGGCTCGGGCGGCGATGGCCCCACTGTCCAACGACGCTCGCCTGTTCCCAACTACCGATTGCGCAGGTGAGCCTGATGTCCGCCCCCCTTATCCCGCCTCCCATGAAGCTCTCGGGCCTCGAACCGGTTTCCATCGGCGAGGGCACGCTGTTCGTCAACATCGGCGAGCGCACCAACGTCACCGGCTCCAAGGCCTTCGCCCGCATGATCCTGAACGGCCAGTACGAAGAGGCCCTGGCCGTTGCACGCCAGCAGGTGGAGAACGGCGCACAGGTCATCGACATCAACATGGACGAGGCCATGCTCGACAGCAAGGCGGCCATGGTGCGCTTCCTGCAGCTGATCGCCTCCGAGCCCGACATCGCGCGCGTGCCGATCATGGTGGACTCCTCCAAGTGGGATGTGATCGAGGCCGGCCTGCGTTGCATCCAGGGCAAGGGCATCGTCAACTCCATCTCCATGAAAGAGGGCGTGGAGAAGTTCAAGCACGAGGCGCGCCTCGTGAAGCGTTACGGTGCCGCCGCCGTGGTGATGGCCTTCGACGAGGTGGGTCAGGCCGACACCTACGAGCGCAAGATCGAGATCTGCGAGCGGGCCTACCGCGTGCTGGTCGATGAGGTGGGCTTTCCGCCCGAGGACATCATCTTCGACCCCAACATCTTCGCGGTGGCCACCGGCATCGAAGAGCACAACAACTACGCGGTCGATTTCATCGAGGCCGTGCGCTGGATCAAGCAGAACCTGCCGGGCGCCAAGGTCTCGGGCGGCGTGTCGAACGTGAGCTTCAGCTTCCGCGGCAACGACCCGGTGCGCGAGGCCATCCACACCGTGTTCCTGTACCACGCCATCCAGGCCGGCATGGACATGGGCATCGTCAACGCGGGCATGGTCGGCGTGTACGACGACCTGGAACCCACCTTGCGCGATCGCGTGGAAGACGTGGTGCTCAACCGCCGCCCCGATGCCGGCGAACGCCTGGTCGAGGTGGCCGAGACGGCCCGCAGCGGTGCCAAGGACGAAAGCAAGCGGCTCGAATGGCGCGGCACCCCCGAGCACCCGAAGACCGTGGGCGAACGCCTGTCGCACGCGCTGGTGCACGGCATCACCGACTTCATCGTCGAAGACACCGAAGAGGCCTACCAGGCCATCGTCGCCAAGGGCGGGCGGCCGCTGCACGTGATCGAAGGCCCGCTCATGGACGGCATGAACGTGGTGGGCGACCTGTTCGGTGCGGGCAAGATGTTCCTGCCGCAGGTGGTCAAGAGCGCCCGCGTGATGAAGTCCGCCGTGGCCCACCTGATCCCCTACATCGAGGAAGAGAAGCGCCAGGACGAGCTGGCCGGCCGCGACGTGCGCAGCAAGGGCAAGATCATCATCGCCACCGTGAAGGGCGACGTGCACGACATCGGCAAGAACATCGTCACCGTGGTCCTGCAGTGCAACAACTTCGAGGTGGTGAACATGGGCGTGATGGTGCCGTGCCACGAGATCCTGGCGCGCGCCAAGGTCGAGGGCGCGGACATCGTGGGCCTGTCGGGCCTGATCACGCCCAGCCTGGAAGAGATGCAATACGTGGCCGGCGAGATGCAAAAGGACGAGCACTTTCGCATCAAGAAGATCCCACTGCTCATCGGCGGGGCCACCACCAGCCGCGTGCACACCGCCGTCAAGATCGCGCCGCATTACGAAGGCCCCGTGGTCTACGTGCCCGATGCGTCCCGCAGCGTGAGCGTGGCGCAGAGCCTGCTGGGCGACGGCGTGCAAAGCTATGTCGATGAGCTGAACGCCGACTACGACAAGGTGCGCACCCAGCACGCCAACAAGAAGCAGACGCCCCTGTGGCCGCTGGCGAAGGCCCGCGCCAACCGCACGCCCATCGACTGGTCGGCCTATCGCCCGGCCACGCCGCGCCTGCTGGGGCGGCGCATGTTCAAGAACTTCGACCTCAACGAGCTGGCCAGGTACATCGACTGGGGCCCGTTCTTCCAGACCTGGGACCTGGCCGGCCCGTACCCTGCCATCCTGACCGACGAGGTGGTGGGCGAGCAGGCCACGCGCGTCTTCGCCGACGGCAAGGCCATGCTGCGCCGGCTGGTGGAGGGCCGCTGGCTGAGTGCCAGCGGCGTGCTGGCGCTGTACCCGGCCAACAGCGTGGGCGACGACATCGAGTTCTACACCGACGAATCGCGCACCGAGGTCGCCATGACCTGGTACGGCCTGCGCCAGCAGACCGAAAAGCACGTGATCGACGGCGTGCCGCGCCCCAGCCGATGCCTGGCCGACTTCGTGGCGCCCAAGGAAAGCGGTGTGGCCGACTACGCGGGCCTCTTTGCCGTCACGGCGGGCCTGGGCGTGGAGAAGAAGGAGCAGGCCTTCGTCGATGCGCTGGACGACTATTCGGCCATCATGCTCAAGAGCCTGGCCGACCGCCTGGCCGAAGCCTTTGCCGAATGCCTGCACCACCGCGTGCGCACCGACCTGTGGGGCTATGCGGCCGGCGAGCAGTTGAGCAACGACGACATGATCGCCGAGAAGTACCAGGGCATCCGCCCCGCGCCCGGCTACCCGGCCTGCCCGGACCACAGCGCCAAGAGCGAACTGTTCCGCGTGCTGCAGTGCGGCGAGATCGGCATGGGCCTCACCGAAAGCCTGGCCATGACGCCCGCCGCCAGCGTGAGCGGCTTCTACATCGGCCATCCCGAGAGCCAGTACTTCAACGTCGGCAAGATCGGCGAAGACCAGGTGCACGACCTGGCCACGCGGCGTGGCATGGACGAAGGCATCCTGCAGCGCCTGCTCGCACCCAACCTCTGACGGGCGGCAGCGTCACGGCGGTGCCCCCGCCGCGTCACGCTGACGTCACTCTGGCGCCACAGTCGGTGGGAAGAATGAAGGACTTCATTCCTTCTCTTCTTCCCACGCCATGACCATCTCTCTGCAGCGCTCGCCGCTGCCTCTGATCGGCCGCCCGTTGCCGGGCGCCAGCGCGCTCTTTCTTGCCCTGATGCTGGCGGGCTGCGGCGGCAGCGGTGGCTCGGATGCCACCGTTCCCGCCGTGGCGGCCACGTGCGCCAGTCCGGACACGCACTGCGCGCCCAAGCCCTGAACGGGGCAGCCCCCCGGAACCCCGCCCACGGACAAGAAAGACTCCTCCAAATGACCGTCGATTCCTCCAAACGCAATTTCCTCACGACCGCGCTCGGCGTGGGCGCGGCTTCGGCCACGCTGACCGCCTTCCCTCCAGCCATCCGGCGTGCCCTGGCCATCGAAGCCCACAACGCCACCGGCACCATCCAGGACGTGCAGCACGTCGTCCTGCTGATGATGGAGAACCGCTCGTTCGATGGGTACTTCGGCACCTTCAAGGGCGTGCGCGGCTTCGGTGACCGCTTCCCGATCCCGACGCCCAACGGCCGCAACGTTTTCTACCAGACCTACACCAAGACGTCGCCGCCCAGCACCTATGTGCCCTATCGCCTGGACGAAGCCAAGGGCAACGCGCAGCGCGCCGGCAGCACGCCCCACACCTGGGTGGACTCGCAGGCGGCCTGGGACCACGGGCGCATGTCCCAATGGCCCGACGCGAAGCTGCCTCTGTCGATGGGCTATTACGAAACGGCGGAGGTGCCGTTCCAGCGCGCGCTGGCCGACGCCTTCACGCTGTGCGACCACTACCACTGCGGCATGCACACCGGCACCATCGCCAACCGGCTTTTCTACTGGACCGGCACCAACGGCCCGAACGGTGTCAGCCCCATCGACGGCTCCAAGGTCCGTGTCGCGGGCCTGAACAACCAGTTCAACGGCGGCAACGACATCGGTGCCTCCACCGATGGCTGGACCTGGACCACCTACGCCGACCGCCTGGAAAAAGCGGGCGTGAAATGGAAGGTCTACCAAAGCCTGATCGACAACTTCGGCTGCAACGAGATGATGGGCTTTCGCCACTGGCGCGCCGAGATCGAGAAGATGCCCGCGGACCGCAAGCCGATCTACGTCGCCAAGACCGACATCACGCAGCCGGTCGATCTGGCCGGACCGTTCTACAACGCCAGGATCGATGATCCGCTGAGCCCATTGGCCAAGGGCTTCGGCAACACCATGCCGCAGGGCTTTCTGGAGACGTTCCGCGAGGACATCCGCCAGGGCACGCTGCCTGCGGTGTCGTGGATCATTCCGCCTTCGGTCTACAGCGAGCACCCCGGGCCATCGAGTCCCGCGCAGGGCGGCTGGTACGTGCAGGAGGTGCTGGACGCGCTCACGGCCAACCCCGAGGTCTGGAGCAAGACCGTGCTGCTGATCAACTACGACGAGAACGACGGCTTCTTCGACCACCTGCCTTCGCCCGCCGCACCGTCGCGCAATCCCGATGGCAGCCTGGCTGGTGCCTGCACGCTGCCCGCTGCCGACGTGGCGGTGGAGTACCACGACTTCCAGCCCGCCACGCCGAGCCAGCCGGCGGCCGACGGCAAGCCCTACGGCCCGGGCCCGCGCGTGCCGATGTGGGTGGTGTCGCCCTGGAGCCGGGGCGGCTGGGTCAATTCGCAGGTGTTCGACCACACCTCCACCCTGCTGTTCCTGGAAAAGCGCTTCGGCGTGGCCGAGCCGCAGGTCAGTCCCTACCGCCGCGCGGTCTGCGGCGACCTGACGAGCTGCTTCAACTTCGTCAACCCCAACAACGAAACCTTGCCGACCCTCACGGGCCGCACCAACAAGGTCGCGGTGGACGCGCGGGTGGCAGCGCAGGCCCTGGCTGCCAAGCTGCCCCAGCCCACGGCCACGGCCGATGCCGCCCTGCCGGTGCAGGCCGAAGGCGTGCGGCCCTCGCGGGCGCTGCCCTATGAGCAGCACACCACGGCCCAGGCCAGCGCCGGTGCCGGCACGGTCACTTTGCTGTTCGCCCACACCGGTAAAACGGGCACCGCGGCGGCGGTGTTCCACGTGTACGACAAGAACCACCTCGACCGGATTCCGCGGCGCTACGTCGTGGAGGCCGGCAAGGCCCTGAGCGGCGTCTGGAACGCCGCGGCCGATGGCGGGCGGTACGACCTGTGGGTGCTCGGTCCCAACGGCTACCACCGCGAGTTCATCGGCGACCTGCAGCAGCAGGGTGCCACCGGTGGCCCCGAGGTGCAGGTCTGCTACGAGCTGTGCGAGCCGCCGCAGGTGCGGGTCAAGCTCTACAACCGCAGCAGCAGCGCAATGACGTTCTCCGCCGAGGCACGGGCCTATCGTGGCGACGGTCCCTGGACGCGCAGCGTGGCGCCCGGCGGCGTGGAGGAGCTCGCCTGGCCCCTGGGCGACAGCGGCAACTGGTATGACTTCGTGGTGCGCTGCAGTGCGGCGCCCACGTTCCAGCGCCGCTTCGCCGGCCGCATCGAGACCGGCAAGGACTCGGTGTCCGACCCTGCCATGGGCCACCCTGGCTGAGGTTGCAGGCGCACTGGCGAACTGTTCCGACACCTGGCCGCGCGGCCTTGGTGTGCAATGGGCGCCATGTCCCCATCGTTCCTCACGCCATGGATCGAGCGCGCGAAAGCGCTCGCCAGCCCGATCATGCCGCTGGTGCGGGCAGCCAATCTCTGGCTGGATGCGGACGGCCTGCGCATGAGCGCGGCGATGTCGTTCTACGGCCTGCTGAGCCTGGCGCCGGTGTTGCTCCTGCTGGTGGGCGTGCTGGGCTGGTGGATCGACAAGTCCTACCTGGAAAGCACCATGGTCAGCCAGGTGCGCGGCGTCATGGGCGACCGCGTGGCCGAAGTGGTGCAGCTGGCGCTGTCCAGCGCGCGGGCGCCGTCGGAAGGGCGGATCGCTTCCATCGTTGGCTTCGTGCTGCTGCTGTCCGGCGCCACGGGCGTGTTCGTGGAGCTGCAGTCGGCGCTGGAGCGGCTGTGGGCACGCGATTCGGTCCCGGTGCCGGAGCAGAAGGCGTGGTGGCGCATGGCTTCGCTGCGGGTGCGGGGGCTGGCCTATGTGCTGGCCATCGGTTTCCTGCTGCTGATCTCGCTGGTGGTGTCCACCGTGATCCACGTGGTGGCCACCTGGGCCAGCGCGCGGCTGCCCATGGCCACGGGCCCTCTGCTGCAGCTGGCGAACGAATTGGTCGCCTTCGGCATTGCCGTGCTGCTGTTCGTGGGGCTGATGCGCATCGGCGGCGGCCAGAAACCGCCGCTCATCTGCCTGGTGTTCGGGGCGGTGGTGGGCGCCATCCTCTTCACCGTGGGCAAGCAGCTGCTGGCGCTGTACCTGGCCACCGCGGCGGTGGTATCGGCGTATGGCGCTGCCGGCTCGCTGGTGGTGGTGCTGATGTGGATCTACTTTTCGTCGGCCGTGCTGCTGTTTTCGGCCAGTTGCGCGCGGGCCTTCCAGGAGGTGCGGGAGGAAAACCTGGAAGGGCCGCCGGCCCGGCATCGCTGAGGCGGCCGAGGGGCACTCGCAAACCAGGGCCGCCGTGTCAGGCCCGGGGCGGGGCGGCCTGCAGGTGCGTGCCCAGTTGCAGATAGCGTGCGAGCCGCAGGGCGTTCTCGGGCGCGTGGATCTTCATGGTGTTGTCGAAGAAGCAGAACACGTCGCGTTCGGTCCGACGCGGTGCGGTGTCCGGTGGCGCGGCCGTCTCCAGCCCCTTCGGTGCCTGGCCGTGGGCCCAGGCGCGGATGCGTTCGCCCCACTGCGCGATCTGCGCATCGCTGTAGCCGCTGGCATAGAGCTGCTGCGCGCCATGCAGACGCAGATAGAGGAAGTCCGCCGTCACATCGCCCAGTTCGGGCCATCGCCCGCCGGTATCGGCCACCACCAGGGCCACGCGGTGGCGCCGCAGCAGGTCGATGCACTCCGGCGTGCGGTAGCTGGCGTGCCGCACTTCCAGGGCATGGCGCAGGCGCCAGGGGCGGGACGGCTGAAGCAGCTCGCGGCCGTGCATGCGGTCCTCCCGCGCCTGCGCGAGCGTGGCGGCAGCGTCGGTATCGTGCGGCAGCAGGGCGAGAAAGTCCTCCAGCAGCGCCGCATCGAATGGCAGGCTCGGTGGCAATTGCCACAGGATGGGGCCGAGCTTGGCGCCCAGCGCGAACAACCCCGACGCCATGAAGTTGGCCACCGCCGCCCGCGCCTCGCGCAGCCGCAGGATGTGGGTGATGTAGCGCGGCGCCTTGACGGTGAACACGAAGCCCTCGGGCGTGTCCGCCGCCCACCGGGCGTAGCTGGACGGGCGCTGCAGCGCGTAGAACGAGCCGTTCAACTCGATCGCGGGAAACTGGTGCGATGCGAAAGCCAGTTCCTTCGCCTGGACCAGATCTTCTGGATAGAACGCGCCCCGCCAGGGCGCATAGCGCCAGCCGGACACCCCGATGCGGATCTGTGCAGCCATCTGCGTGCCTCCTCCCTTCACGCACGCCGGGTGGCATGCGTGGCGCCAGTGTGGTGTGTGGCCGACATTCCCGCCACATCCTGTCGGCGCGCCTGGTGGTAGGCGCATTCGCACAGACCCTTTAGGCAAACAGCTACTTACTTCGTTTACAGAACGCCCTGCTGTGTGAAGCGGACCCGCGTGTACCCTGCCTTCGAAACACCTGAAAAAGGAGAACACCATGGGTCTCATCGTCCGAAACAATCCCTCCCTCGCGCCGGCGCTCGGCGCCTCCGCAGCCCCCGCCGGGGGCGCATCCGTCAAATGGCTGTGGGCGGCCGTGGGTGCGCTGGGCGTGAGCGTGCTGGCATTGGGCGCCACCCTGGTCATGCAGCAGCGCGGCGGCAGCGCCCCCGCCGAATCCGCCGCGCAGGTCGCGCAACTGGCCCCCGGTGCCACGCGCACGCCCGAGGCCGAAGTCATCAATGAACGGGCGGGCGCCCAGCCCGCACGGCAGCCGCAGCCCCTGGCCCAGAACATCGTGAACCGGGCCCCGGCCTCGCCGCAGTACGGCAGCGGGTCGGGCGGTGGGTACGACGCCTCCGCGGACGCCGGCCGGCCGGTGGCCATGCCGGCCCAGGCGCCGGTGTGCAGCACCTGCGGCCGCATCGAGTCGGTGCAGACGGTGCAGCAGGCCGCTCCCGCGTCCGGCGTGGGTGCCGTGGCGGGTGGGGTGCTGGGGGCCGTCGTGGGCAACCAGGTGGGCAAGGGCTCGGGCCGCGCGGCGGCCACCGTGCTGGGCGCGGTGGGCGGCGGCTACCTGGGCCACACGGTGGAGCAGCGCACCCGCACCACCACGGCCTACCAGATGCGCGTGCGCATGGATGACGGCTCGGTGCGCACCTTCACGCGCTCGCAGCCGGTGGCCGAGGGCACGCCGGTGCGCGTGGAGGGCCGCAGCTTCCGCGTGGACAACCGGCCGCAGGGCCAGGCCGGTTACACGCAGGGCGCGCAGTCGATGCGCGTGGCCAACAACGGCTACTGATCGGCGGGGCCTGCGCAGGCCCCTTGCCCTCATTCACTGTCCCACGGGCGGCCTTGGCCGCCCGTTGCCATTGGGGGCGGCAGTTCCGGGGCCGCCGGCCACCGGGGCGGTATCTCGTGTTTTGTGCCTCCGGCACAATCAGTACTAGGGCATTGTGCTATTGATTTAATAGCAATTGAAGGGGTGGTTTTGTCCACGGGCCGGCACTGCGTGAGGCCGGTGCCTCGCGGGTAGGGTCGGCCTCTGCCATCCCGGGCCCGCCCGCGCCCGGCGCGTCACTTCATTTCTCGACGAACGCGCGTTCGATCACGAAGTCGCCGGGCTTCGTGGTGTTGCCTTCCTCGAAGTCGCGGTGCTCCAGGATGGCCTTGAGCGATGCCAGCATCTCGGGGCTGCCGCACAGCATGACGCGGTCCACCAGCGGGTCCAGCGGGGGCACGCCCAGGTCGGTGAAGAGCTTGCCGCTTTCGATCAGGTCGTTGATGCGGCCCTGGTTGCGGAACGGCTCGCGGGTCACCGTGGGGTAGTACTTGAGCTGCTTGGACACCGTCTCGCCCAGGAACTCGTGCTGCGGCAGCGTTTCGGTGATGAAGTCGTGGTAGGCCAGCTCCTTGACCTGGCGCACGCCGTGCACCAGCACCACTTCCTCGAACTTCTCATAGGTGTCCGGGTCGCGGATCACCGACAGGAAGGGCGCGAGGCCCGTGCCCGTGGAGATCAAATACAGGCGCTTGGCGGGCAGCAGATAGTCGATGAGCAGCGTGCCCGTGGGCTTTCTGCCCACCACGATGGAGTCGCCCACCTGGATGTTCTGCAGGCGCGAGGTCAGCGGGCCGTCCGGCACCTTGATCGACAGGAACTCCAGGTGCTCCTCGTAGTTGGCGCTGGCGATGCTGTAGGCCCGCAGCAGCGGCTTGTCGTTCACCTTGAGGCCGATCATGGTGAAGTGGCCGTTGGAGAACCGCAGCGCCGGGTCGCGCGTGGTGGTGAAGGAAAACAGGCGGTCGGTCCAGTGGTGGACGGAAAGGACTCGTTCTTCGTTGAATGCGCTCATGGAAATGGTGCAGATTGGGTGTGAGACGAAAGAAGCCTTCAGGGGCAGGGCCGGTGGCGGATGGGCGCATTGCGCGACCTGGGCTGCCCCCTGCCATGCGGGCAAACCCGCACATTGTCGGGCAAACCGGCCCCGCGGCCTTATGGCATCTGCGCATGTGCTTATGCCAGCCGGGCCCGGTGGGGGGCGGCGGGCGCCGGGACGCTTCCGCGATCGGTGGTGCCGGGCGCTTCAGGCGCTGTCGGCCGGGTCCACCGCGTAGCCGCGCAAGAACACGTCGATGGCCCGGCCGATGGCCTGGCGCATCTTCACCTTGGACAGGTTGTCCTCCAGGCCGAAGAGGCGCGGCGTGGCCGTCTCCGACTCCATCAGGGCCATGAAGTGGCGCGCCGCGGTCAGCGGATCGGCTTGCCGCAGCAGGCCTTTGCGCATCTGGGCTTCCAGGAACGAACCCAGGGCCTGAATGCCCTTGTGGGGGCCCAGTTCGAAGAAACGCTTGCCGATGTCGCTGCGGCCCGATTCGGCGACGAAGGCGCGCTTGGCCTGGATGGCCGGCTCGCTGCAGATCACGGCCAGCATCTTTTCGGCGAAGGTCTTCAGCGCGGTTTCCAGCTCGCTCTCGTCCTGCTCGAGCGCGAGAAAGAACAATTCGATGTGCTGCTTGGCCGCGCCGATGGCGACTTCCAGGAACAGCTCTTCCTTGGAACTGAAATACCCGTACAGCGTGGATTTGGAGCCCCCGACCCGGGCGGCGATCTCCGCCATCGACGCCCCCTCGAACCCCGACTCCGAAAAAACCTGGGAGGCAATTTCCACGATCGCGCCCCGCTTGGCTTCCGTCTTGACGCGCATCTACCGACTTCCGTTTTCTGTATTCATGCGTCCGAGTATTGATGGGCGAAGAATCGAAGTCAAATTTACTTTACCGTACAGTACGGTTTGTATATCATCGGCGCATTGTTCTTTGGAGATTGCCCATGCGACCCGTTCACCGCCCCTTGCTCACGCTGTCGGCCGCAGCTGCCATGGCCTGTCTGCTCGCCGCCTGCGGCAAGCCCCCGGGCGGCCCGCCGCCACCGCAAGGCACGCCCATCGTGGGCGTGATGACCGTGCAGCCGCAGGCCGTGGCGTTGAGCACCGAATTGCCCGGCCGCACCGTGCCCTACCAGGTTGCCGACGTGCGGCCCCAGGTGGGCGGCATCGTGAAGGCACGCAAGTTCCGCGAGGGCAGCGATGTGAAGGCCGGCGAGGCGCTCTACCAGATCGACCCCGCCACCTACCAGGCCACCTACGACAGCAACGTGGCCGCCCTGGCCAAGGCCCAGGCCAGCCTCAAGACCACCCGGCTCAAGGCCGACCGCTACAAGGAACTGGTGGCCATCCAGGCCGTGAGCCAGCAGGATTACGACGACGCGGCCGCATCGCTGGGCCAGGGCGAGGCCGACGTGGCATCGGCCCGGGCGAACGTGGAAACGAGCCGCATCAACCTGGCCTATGCGCGGGTCGATGCGCCCATCTCGGGCCGCATCGGCAAGTCCAGCGTCACGCCGGGCGCGCTGGTCACCGCCAGTCAGGCCACGGCGCTGGCGACCATCCAGCAACTGGACCCGATCTACGTGGACGTGACGCAGCCCAGCGCCGCGCTGCTGCGCCTCAAGCAGGCCCTGGCCCGCGGCGATCTGCAAAAGGCGGGTGCCAATGCCGCCAAGGTGCGGCTGATGCTGGAAGACGGCAGCGCCTACCCGCTGGAAGGCAGGCTGGAGTTCTCGGACGTCACCGTGGACCAGAGCACCGGCGCGATCACGCTGCGCGCCGTGTTCCCCAACCCGCGGGCCGATCTGCTGCCCGGCATGTACGTGCGCGCCGTGCTGCAGGAAGGGGTGAAGGAGCAGGGCCTGCTCGTGCCGCAGCAGGCCGTCACGCGCGACAGCACCGGCAAGCCGATGGCCTATGTGGTCGGCGCCGACAACAAGTTGCAGCGGCGGGCCCTGGAGACCGAGCGCACGGTGGGTGACCAGTGGCTGGTGCGCACCGGGCTGCAGGCCGGCGACCGGCTCGTGGTGGACGGACAGCAGCGGGCCGCGCCCGGCGCCCTGGTGAAGGCGCAGCCCTGGACACCCAAGGCCCCGGCCGCGCCCGTGGCGCAGGCCACCGCCCCCGAGGGTGCCGCCAACCCCGCGAACTGACGCGCGCGAAAGAACCCCATGGCACGCTTTTTCATCGACCGCCCCATCTTCGCGTGGGTCCTGGCCATCATCGTGATGCTGGCCGGTGCCCTCTCGATCTTCACCCTGCCGATTGCGCAGTACCCCAGCATCGCGCCGCCCGCCGTGGCGATCACGGCCAACTACCCCGGAGCCTCCGCCAAAACGCTGGAGGACAGCGTCACCCAGGTCATCGAGCAGAAGATGAAGGGGCTGGACCGGCTCAGCTACATGGCCTCGACCAGCGAGTCGTCCGGCCAGGTCACGATCACGCTCACGTTCGACAATGGCACCGACCCCGATACCGCCCAGGTGCAGGTGCAGAACAAGCTGTCGCTGGCCACACCGCTGCTGCCGCAAGAGGTGCAGCAGCAGGGCGTCACGGTCACCAAGTCGGCCACCAACTTCCTGAACGTGCTGGCCTTCACCTCCGAAGACGGCAGCATGAACGGCTCCGACCTGTCGGACTACGTGGCCGCCAACGTGCAGGACGCGATCAGCCGCGTGGAAGGCGTGGGCGACACGACCCTGTTCGGTTCGCAGTACGCCATGCGGGTCTGGCTCGATCCGGACAAGCTGGCCAACTTCGGCCTCACGCCGCTCGATGTGAAGACGGCCATCCAGGCGCAGAACGCGCAGGTCTCGGCCGGCCAGCTGGGCGCGCTGCCTGCGGCCGGCAACCAGCAGATCAACGCCACCATCACCGCGCAGACGCGCATGAAGACGGCGCCGGAGTTCGAGGAGATCCTGCTGCGCACCCTGACCAACGGCTCGCAGGTGCGGCTGCGCGATGTGGCGCGCATCGAGCTGGGCAGCGAAAACTACAGCACCGTCGGCCGCTACAACGGCAAGCCGGCCGCGGGCCTGGCGATCAAGCTGGCCACCGGCGCCAATGCCCTCGACACGGTCCGCGCGATTGACGCGCGGGTGGACGAACTGCAGAAGTTCTTTCCTCCCGGCATGAAGGTGCAAAAGCCCTACGACACCACGCCGTTCGTGCGCATCTCCATTGAGGAGGTGGTGCGGACCCTGGTCGAGGCCGTGGTGCTGGTGTTCCTGGTGATGTACCTGTTCCTGCAGAACTTCCGCGCCACGCTGATCCCCACCATTGCGGTGCCCGTGGTGCTGCTGGGCACCTTCGGCGTGCTCGCGGCGTTCGGCTTCACGATCAACACGCTGACCATGTTCGCGATGGTGCTGGCCATCGGGCTGCTGGTGGACGATGCCATCGTGGTGGTGGAGAACGTCGAGCGGGTGATGACCGAGGAGGGACTGTCGCCCAAAGAGGCCACGCGCAAGTCGATGGGCCAGATCACCGGAGCGCTCGTCGGCGTGGCCCTGGTGCTGGCCGCGGTGTTCGTGCCCATGGCGTTCTTCAGCGGTTCGACCGGGGTCATCTACCGCCAGTTTTCCATCACCATCGTCTCGGCGATGACGCTCTCGGTGCTGGTGGCGATGGTGCTGACGCCCGCCCTGTGCGCCACGCTGCTCAAGCCGGTGCCCAAGGGCCACGCCATGGCGACGACCGGCTTCTTCGGCGCATTCAACCGCGCCTTCGATCGCGGCAACCGCGGCTACCAGGGCATCGTGCGGCACATGCTGGGCAAGGGCTGGCGCTACATGGCGCTGTATGCGGTGTTGCTGGCGGCGGTGGTGTTCGGCTTCATGAAGCTGCCCGTGGGCTTCCTGCCCGACGAGGACCAGGGCACGATGTTCGTGCTGGTGCAACTGCCGCCCGGTGCCGCCAACGCGCGCACCGAAGAGGTCATCCACCAGGTGGAGAAGCATTTCCTGGAGGACCAGAAGGATGCGGTGGCGGGCGTGTTCTCGGTGTCCGGCTTCAGCTTCGCCGGCAGCGGCCAGAACACGGGGTTCGCCTTCGTCAAGCTCAAGCCCTGGGACGAGCGCAAGGGCGAGGCGCTGAGCGTGTCGGGCGTTTCGCAAAAGGCCGGCGCGTTCTTCGCGACGATCCGCGATGCGCAGGTGTTCGCCTTCGCGCCGCCTGCCGTGTCCGAACTGGGCAACGCCACCGGGTTCGACCTGATGCTGCAGGACCGCGCCAACCTGGGCCATGCCGCGCTGATGCAGGCGCGCAACCAGCTGCTGGGCGATCTGTCCAAGGACCCGCGCCTGGTGGCGGTGCGCCCCAACGGGCTGGAGGACACGCCGGAGTTCCGCCTGGAGATCGATCCGCACAAGGCCGGGGCGCTGGGGCTGTCGATGGCCGACATCAACAACACGTTCTCGGCCGCCTGGGGCAGCAGCTATGTCAACGATTTCATCGACAAGGGGCGCGTGAAGAAGGTGATGCTGCAGGCCGACGCGCCGTTTCGCATGCTGCCCGAGGACATCGACCGCTGGTATGTGCGCAACAGCGCCGGCACGATGGTGCCCTTCACCTCGTTCGCCAAGGCCAGCTGGGCATCGGGTTCGCCGCGGCTGGAGCGCTACAACGGCTTGCCCTCCATGGAAATCCTGGGCATGGCGATGCCGGGCGCGGCATCGAGCGGTGAGGCGTTGGCGATCGTCGAGGCGGCGGTGGCCAAGCTGCCGCCCGGCATCGGCTTCGAGTGGACCGGGCTGTCGCGCCAGGAGAAGGCCTCGACCGGCCAGACCGGCCTGCTCTATGCGCTGTCGATCCTGATCGTGTTCCTGTGCCTGGCGGCGCTCTATGAAAGCTGGGCGATTCCGTTCTCGGTGATCCTCGTGGTGCCGCTGGGCGTGTTCGGCGCGCTGCTCGGGGCCATGCTGACCTGGAAGATGAACGACGTGTACTTCCAGGTGGGCCTGCTCACCACCATCGGGCTGGCCTCCAAGAACGCCATCTTGATCGTGGAGTTCGCCAAAGAGCTGTACGAGAGCGGCAAAGGCCTGGTCGAGTCGGCGATGGAGGCGGTGCGCATGCGCCTTCGCCCCATCCTGATGACATCGCTGGCGTTCATCCTGGGGGTGCTGCCGCTGGTGCTGGGCAGTGGCGCCGGGGCGGGCGCGCAGCATGCGCTGGGCACGGCCGTGATCGGCGGCATGCTGTCCGGAACCGTCCTCGCGATCTTCTTCGTGCCGCTGTTCTTCGTGCTGATCGTGGGTCTGTTCCGGCGCAAGCCGGCCGCCCCGAACGCCCAGGCCGCGCACGGTGCGCTGCCACACCCTGCTTCGGAAGGTGCCTGACATGTCCCGCTTCCTCCTCGCTCCCCTGGCCCTGGCCGCGGCATCCCTGGCTGGCTGCAGCCTGATGCCGGCCTACGTGCAGCCCGCCGCGCCCGTGGCCGCCACCTTCGCCGGCGATGCCGGCACGCCCGCCGCGGTGCCGGTGGCCGACATCGGCTGGCGCGACGTGTTCACCGACCCCTCGCTGCAGCGCGTGATCGAGATGGCCATCGCCAACAACCGCGACCTGCGCGTGGCGGCGCTCAACATCGAGCGTGCGCGTGCGCAGTACCGCGTGCAGGACGCGGCGCTGTTCCCGACCGTCAACGCCAGCGGTGGCGGCAGCGGCAGCCGCACGCCGGCAGATCTGTCCGGCGCGGGCCGGCCCGTGGTGGCCCACAGCTACAGCGCCACCGTGGGCTTCAGCGCCTACGAACTGGACCTGTTCGGCCGCGTGCGCAGCCTGAATGCGCAGGCGCTGGAGCAGTTCTTCGCCACGGCGGAAGCCCGCCGCAGCACGCACATCAGCCTGGTGTCCGAAGTGGCTTCGGCCTACCTCACGCTGGCGGCCGACCAGGACCGGCTGCGCCTGGCGCAGGACACGCTTGCCAACCAGCGCAATGCCTTCGCGCTCAACCAGCGCAGCTTCGACCTGGGCGTGGCCTCGGCCCTCACGCTGCGGCAGGCGCAGACCAGCGTGGATTCGGCCCGGGTGGATGTGGAGCGCTACACCGCCCAGGTGGCGCAGGACCGCAATGCCCTGGTGCTGCTGGTGGGCGCCGACGTGCCGCCCGAGTGGCTGCCGCAGGCCCTGCCCAGCGATGCCAGCGCGGCATCGAACCCGCTGGCCCAGGTTCCGCCTGGGCTGCCATCGGACCTGCTGCAGCGCCGCCCGGACATCCTGCAGGCCGAGCGCACCTTGCGGGCCGCCAACGCCAGCATCGGTGCGGCCCGCGCCGCCTTCTACCCGCGCATCAGCCTGACAGCGTCGGCCGGTACCTCCAGCGCGGACCTGTCGGGCTTGTTCAAGGGCGGCTCGGGCAGCTGGACGTTCGCGCCGCAGATCTCGCTGCCGATCTTCGACGGCGGCGCCAACCAGGCCAATGTGGACATCGCCCGGACCGACCGCGACATCGACGTGGCCCAGTACGAGAAGGCGATCCAGACCGCGTTTCGCGAGGTGTCCGATGCGCTGGCCCAGCGCAGCACGCTGGGCCGCCAGCTGGAGGCCCAGCAGTCGCTGGTGGACGCCACGGCCGACAGCTACCGCCTGTCGGACGCGCGCTTCAAGCGTGGCGTGGACAGCTACCTGACCGTGCTGGACTCGCAGCGCTCGCTCTACACCGCGCAGCAGAACCTGATCGGCACGCGGCTGTCGCGCTACACCAACCTCGTCACGCTCTACAAGACGCTCGGTGGCGGGTGGGTGGAATCGACCGGAACGCCGGTGGCTGCCGTCGGCGCCGCGAAACCCTGATGCCGGCCGGGCACCTGACGGGGCCTGATCGCCTGCCACCGTGGCCAAGCACACCAAGACCGAAGCGGAGCTGACGCGGGCGCGCATCGTCAGCGCTGCGTTGCAGGCCTTCGCCCGGCATGGGGTGCAAGGCGCCGGGCTGGGCGAGGTGGCGCGGCAGGCGGGGGTGTCCCGCGGCGCGATCTACTGGCACTTCGCGGACAAGACCGCGCTGCTGCAGGACTTGCTCGGCCGCCTTCGGTGGCCGCTGGACATCGGTGCCCGCCTCGATGCCTACCAGAGCGCGGCGCAGCCCCTGTCGCTCCTGCACCGCTGCTTGGCCCACCAGATCGGCGAGTGCCGTGAAGACCCGGTGCAATGGCCGCTGGTGCAATGGGTGCTGCGCGAAGCCGGTGAGGCAGAGGGGTGGGACGGCCTGGGACTGCGCCCGGCGGTGGCCCAGGCGGCGGCCGTTCGCCACCTGGAGTCTGCGCTGGCCGTGGCGGCACGCCGGGGCCACCTGCGCGAGGGGCTGGAGCCGGCCCTGGCGGCGCGCTGTCTGCATGCCGTCGGACGCAGCGTGCTGGCCGAGCCGGTGGAGGAGACCGATCCGGCCGGGTACCGGCGGCATGTGGACGCCTGCCTTGGGTTCCTGATGGACGGCATGGCGCCGGGCAGGCCGCGCGCGCCTCTGGCCCCCAGCCCCTGATGCGGGTTCAGGCGAACGCATCGATGCGCGCCACGTGCGCCTCGATCACCTGCGCCATCCAGTCCATCACCACGCGCACGCGGCGGGGCAGGTGGCGGCGGTGGGCATAGAGCAGGGTCAAGGCCATGGGCGGGGCCGGGTGGTCGGGCAGCACCTGCACCAGCGTGCCGCGCTCCAGGTGCGCATGCACCCCGATCAGCGGCGCCTGCACGATGCCCAGCCCCGCCAGGCAGGCGGCCTGGTACGCCTCGGCCCCGTTGACGGTGATGGGGCCGGCCATCGGCTGGCGCACGGTTTCGCCCTCGCGCAGGTACTCGAACCCGCCGGACTTGGCGCCCAGCGTGGTGACGTAGTGGATCAGGTGGTGGTGCGCCAGGTCCTGCACGGATTGCGGCTGCCCGGCCCGCGCCACATAGCCCGGGCTGGCGCAATTGACCATGCGCAACTGCCCGAGCGGCCGCGCCACCAGGCCCGGCTCCGACACGGTGCCCACGCGCACCACGCAATCGAAGCCCTCGCGCACCAGGTCCACGCGGCGGTCGGTGCTGCTGATCTCGATCTCCAGGCGCGGGTGGCGCTGCAGCAGTTCGGGCAATTGCGGCAGGACCACGCGGCGCGCGATGCCGGTGGACATGTCGATGCGCACCCGCCCCCGCAGCGCTTCGCCCCCGGGCTGCTGGAACATGGACTGCAGCTCGTCCACATCGGCCAGCAGGTCCTTGCAGCGCTCGTAGTAGGCCTGGCCGTCCTGCGTGAGCTGCACCCGCCGCGTGGTCCGGTGCAGCAGCCGGGTGCCGAGCTGGCTTTCGAGTTGCTGAACGGCCACCGACGCGCCGGCTTTCGGGATGCCGAGCGCATCGGCGGCCTGGGTGAAGCTGGACAGCTCCGCCACGCGGACGAACACCAGCATGCGGTCGAGGGGGGTCATTGTCTTTCTGGAGTGAACAAACTGATCAATTTTTGCCGATTTATGGGAGGGTGGCTGCTCAATAGACTGCCAGGCATTCCGTTGCCATCCCATTGAAAGGCCTGCCATGACCGCTTCTCTTCCCTCCCCATCCTCCACCGCGTCCTCGCCGGAAGCCGGCGCGCTCATCGCCTTGGTCACCGGCGGCAGCCGGGGCCTGGGCCGCAATGCCGCGCTGCACATCGCCCGGCAGGGCATCGACGTGATCCTGACCTACCGCAGCCAGGCGGCCGAAGCCCAGGCCGCCGTGGCCGAGATCGAACGCCTGGGTCGGCGCGCCGTGGCCCTGCCGCTCGACGTCTCGCAGAGCGCCGGCTTCGCCGCGTTCGCGGCCCAGGTGCGCGAGGTGCTGTCCAGCCGCTGGCAACGCGAGCGCTTCGACTTCCTGGTGAACAACGCGGGCATCGGCATCCATGCCGGCTTCATGGAGACGACCGAGGCGCAGTTCGACCAGCTCGTCGACATCCATTTCAAGGGCGTGTTCTTCCTCACGCAAAAGCTGTTGCCGCTCATGAACGACGGGGGGCGCATCGTCAACGTGTCCACCGGCCTGGCCCGCTTCGCGCTGCCGGGGTTCGCGGCCTATGCGGCCATGAAGGGTGCCGTGGAAGTGCTGACGCGCTATCTGGCCAAGGAACTGGGCCCGCGCGGCATCGCCGTGAACGTGGTCGCCTCGGGTGCCATCGAGACGGACTTCGGCGGCGGTGCGGTGCGCGACAACGCGCAGATGAACGCCTTCATCGCGTCCCAGACCGCGCTGGGCCGGGTCGGCCAGCCGGACGACATCGGCGGCGTGATCGCCTCGCTGCTGCTGCCCGGCAGCCGCTGGGTCAACGCGCAGCGCATCGAGGCGTCCGGCGGCATGTTCCTGTAACCCTCAGGTCACGCCGCGCTGCGGTGCAGCACCCGCCGGTACTGCACGGCCTCGGCCACGTGCGCCGGGGCGATGGCCGCGCTGCCGGCCAAGTCCGCGATCGTGCGGGCCACCTTCAGCGCGCGGTGCGTGCTGCGCGCCGACCAGGCCAGCCGGGTCGCGGCGGCCTGCAGAAAGCGCGCGGCCGCGTCGTCCAGCGCCAGGTGGGTGTCGATCTGCTGGCCCTGCAGGGCCTGGTTGGGCAGGCCCTGGCGGTCGATGGCCCGTTGCCGGGCCTGCACCACGCGCTCGCGCACCGCCGCCGTGGCCTCGCCGGGCGGGGCCTGCAGCAACTCGCCCGGGGGCAGCGCGGGCACTTCCACATGCAGATCGATGCGGTCCAGCAGCGGGCCGCTGAGCTTGCCCTGGTAGCGTGCCACTTGGTCGGGCGTGCAGCGGCAGGTGCGCTGGCCGGAGCCGAGAAAGCCGCAAGGGCAGGGGTTCATCGCGGCCACCAGCTGGAAGCGGGCAGGGTATTCGGCCCGCTGTGCCGCACGGGCGATGGTGATGCGGCCGGTCTCCAGCGGCTCGCGCAGGGCTTCCAGCGCACTGCGGGCGTACTCCGGAAATTCATCGAGAAAAAGGACGCCATGGTGGGCGAGCGAGATCTCGCCGGGCCGTGGGGGTGAGCCGCCGCCGACCAGTGCAATCGCGCTGCAGGTGTGGTGCGGAGCGCTCGTATTTCTGTTGCCCCATCTTTCCGGGCCGAAGCGTCCTGCCAGACTGGCGATGGCCGCGCTCTCCAGCGCCTCGTCCACCGTCATCGGAGGCAGCAGCCCGGCAAAGCGGTGCGCCAGCATCGATTTGCCCGATCCTGGCGGGCCGACCAGCAGCAGACCGTGGCCGCCCGCGGCGGCGATCTCCAGCGCACGCTTGGCGGCGGCCTGGCCCTTCACGTCGGCCAGATCCGCCGGCGGCGCTGCCGATTGCAGCGGTGACGCCTGCAGCCGCACGAACCCCTCGCCGGCCGGCTCGGCGGGCGCGTGGGCGGAGACGGGCAGAAAGTGCTGCACCACGTCGAGCAGGTGGCGCGCCCGGTACACCTCGGTGCCGGGCACCAGGGCGGCTTCCTCCGCGCTGCCGGGCGGCAGCACCATGCGCACGGCTACGCCGGCCGAGCGCAGGGCCAGGCTGGTGGCGAGCGCGCCGCGCACGGGGCGCAGCTCGCCGGACAGCGACAGCTCTCCCGCGAATTCATGGCCCGCCAGGCGTGCGCTGTCGATCTGCCCGCTGGCCGCCAGAATCCCCAGTGCAATCGGCAAGTCGAACCGGCCGGAGTCCTTGGGCAGATCGGCCGGCGCGAGATTGACCGTGATTTTTTGGTTGTGCGGAAACTCCAGCCCGGCATTCTGCAGTGCCGAGCGCACGCGTTCCCGCGCCTCCTTCACTTCCACATCCGCCAAACCGACCAGCGTGAAGCTGGGCAATCCGTTGGCTAGATGCACTTCGACCGTCACGCACGGGGCCTGCAGTCCCAGCAATGCCCGGCTCTGCACCAAAGCAAGACCCATGGTTGATTTTCTCCCTCGTTGGAAAGCCGGCTGTTCGCCAGCGCCTGAATTTCGAAGGGCGAGGATATCGGCAATCGAGGCTCTCCTGGCACGGCAGCGGTGGCGAAAAAGTGCAGATGGCGTCCAGGCTGGCCGCGCCGGGGCGCGGGATCGCGCCATCGATCGGCCTCCGCGCGCCGCCGTTGCGGTCCTGTTTTGAATGACTTCGTTTGCCGGGGTTAATCAGAACCGGCAAAGCCGGGGGATTAATGCCATGAAAAAGTCGGACCCGAAAAGATAAACAGCGGTTTAATAATGTACAACTCCGTACTTTATTCGTTGCGAATATTATTTTCACTCGAGGCGTTAAATAAAATTTCCTTATGTTGCGTGGAAAATAAGCGTGGCGTGGAGGCCATTGATCGAATAACACGCAAGCAAATGAAACATAAAAACCCCATATTAAAAATGGCGGTGGTTTTTGATCTAGCCTAATACCGTGCTGCACTGCAACATCGAATCAACAACACGGAGGTTTCCATGGACCTGACCACGCGACTCATGCTTCAAAACCGTGCCTGGGCTGACGAAATGACGTCACGCGACCCGGCTTTTTTCGAAAACCTGGTGGCCGGCCAGCAGCCGCGCGTCTTCTGGATCGGGTGCGCCGACAGCCGCGTGCCCGCCGAGAGCATCACCAATGCCCTGCCGGGCGAGCTGTTCGTGCACCGCAGCGTGGCGAACCTGGTCCGTCCGGACGATCCCAACATCATGAGCGCGCTGCAATACGCCCTCGACGTGCTCCAGGTGCGGTACGTGATCGTCTGTGGCCATGAAGGGTGCGGCGGCGTCCGGGCCGCCCTGATGCCGGCCGACAGCGCGGTGCCGGCGCGCGGCGACTACCTGGCCGAGCACCTTCGCCCGCTGCGGGCCCTGTACCGCCGCCGTGCGGGCGAGATCGACGGCCAGACCGTCCCCGACCCGGACGATGCCGATGAAGTCGCGGCCCGGGTGGGCCGCTTCGTGGAGCTGAACGTGGCCGATCAGGTGCACACGCTGGCGGCCACGCCCCAGGTGCAGCGCGCCTGGCAGCGGGGGCAGTCCCTGCAGCTGCTGGGCTGGGTCTACGCCTTGCGCGATGGGCGCCTGCGCCAGGTGCTGGACCTCGATGCCAGCAGCATCCAGCTGGCCGCGGCGGCCTGACCCGAAGGAGTGCGCACCATGCAAACCACCCTTCGCAACCCGGGCGGCGCGTCGGCCGCCGGTCTTCTGTCCCACTGGCGCAGCGACATGCCGGCGGGCGTCGTCGTCTTCCTCGTGGCCTTGCCCTTGTGCCTGGGCATCGCATTGGCCAGCGGCGTGCCGCTGATGGCGGGGCTTGTCTCCGGCATCGTGGGCGGGCTGGTCGTGGCCTGGCTGTCGGGCTCCCAGCTCAGCGTGAGCGGGCCGGCGGCCGGCCTGGTCGTGATCGTCGTCGATGCGATCGCCAAGCTGGGGAGCTTCGAGGCGTTCCTCGTCGCCGTGATGGTGGCGGGCGCGCTGCAGTGGCTGTTCGGCCGCCTGCAGGCCGGCGACCTGGGCGCCTGCTTTCCCTCACCGGTCATCAAGGGCATGCTGGCCGCGATCGGGCTGATCCTCATCCTCAAGCAGCTTCCGGTGGCGTTCGGCTTCGTGTCGGGCGAGCAGGCCATGCGCCTGGTGCCCCGCACGATCGACGGCTTCGATGACCTGGGCCGGCTGGTCGGCGCCGTCACCGGCAGTGCGGTGATCATCGCCGCCGGTGCGCTGGCCATCCTGTTCGCCTGGGACTCCCCCTGGGCCAAGCGCCTGCCGCTGATCGGCCGGCTGCCCGGGCCGCTGCTGGCGGTGCTCTGGGGCATCGGGTACCAGGCCGTGGCCATGGCCACCGAGCCGTCCGTCGCGCTGCCCGACCACCAGCGCGTGGCCCTGCCCGAAGGCGACGGCCTGGCCGCGCTGTGGTCTCAGCTCGCCTCGCCCGACTGGTCGGCGCTGGCGCGGCCGGAGGTCTACACCATCGCCTTCACCCTCGCCGTCGTGGCCAGCCTGGAAACCCTGCTGAGCCTGGAGGCGGCAGACCGGCTCGATCCCCTCAAGCGCGTGGCGCCGCCCAACCGGGAGCTGCAGGCGCAAGGGGTAGGCAACATGCTGGCCGGCCTGCTGGGGGGGCTGCCGATCACGGCGGTGATCGTGCGCACCTCGGCCAATATCCAGTCCGGTGCGCGCACCCGGCTGTCGGCGGTGTTCCATGGCGTGCTGCTGCTGGCGAGCGTGCTGTTCCTGTCGGAGTTCCTGCAGTGGGTGCCGCTGGCCGCGCTGGCCGCCGTGCTGCTTCACACCGGCTTCAAGCTGGCCAAGCCGGCCATGATCGCGGCGGTCTGGCGCGAGGGCTGGTCGGCGTTCGTGCCGTTCGCGGTGACGGTGGGCGCGATCCTGGCGACCGACCTGCTCATCGGCATCCTCATCGGACTGGCCTGCAGCATGCTCTTCCTGATCCAGGCGAACACGCGCGGCGCGCTGACGATGATCTCCGAGGGCAACGTCCATCTGATCCGGCTCAGCAAGGATGTCTCGTTCTTCAGCAAGGCCACGCTGCGCAACCACCTGAACCGGGTGGAGCCGGGGCATTCGCTGGTCATCGACGGCTGCAACTGCGGCTTCATGGACCGCGACATCCGCGAAGCGCTGGATGATTTCATGGCCCATGCGCAGGAGCGCGGCATCCAGGTCGAACTGCGCTCCATGCCGCAGGCGGCGCCCCCCGCCCCGCCGGACGAGCCTCCGGCGCAGTGGCTCAAGGCCCGTTCGGCACGCTGAGGGCGGGAGCGCTTCCCCCCAAAACGGCGCGATCGGCCCCGGAGGGGCGGCGGGATGCACCAACGCAGTGTGTCCCGCCGCCCTGTCCCCATGGCGGTGCATGGCGGTGCGATCGCGGCGAATCGTGGCCTGGATGGCACTGCAATGGTGCAAAAAGTAACTCGGGCGCATAGCATGTAACCACTTTCGGCATACCTGCCAGGCCGGCGCCCAGGCCCGGACGGCACCGTGCGAGGGAGATGGCACGGTCCATGCTTGGAGCGTGGACATCCCTAATCAGCCACCCCCGGAGGAACCATGTCCCGTGTATCCATGAAGTCCTTGAGCGTCGCCCTCGTTGCCGCCCTGCCTCTGCTGGCCAGCGCACAACTGACGGGCAACGTCAGCCTGACCACCAACTACAAGTTCCGTGGCCAGGACCAGGACGCCAGCCGGGTCAAGGCCGTCAAGCCCGCCATCCAGGGCGGCTTCGACTACAGCTTCGGCGACAGCGGCTGGTATCTGGGCAACTGGAACTCCAGCGTGGACTGGCTGCCGGGCAATTCCATCGAGATGGATTTCTACGGCGGCTACAAATTCAAGGCCGGCGACGTGGACCTGGACCTGGGCGCGCTGACCTATGCGTACCCCGGCAATTCCGTCGGCAACACCACCGAACTCTACGGCGCGGCAACCTACGGCCCGCTGACGGCGAAGTACTCGCACACCATCTCCAAGGACTACTTCGGCTGGGCTTCCGCCAAGACGACCAGCAACAAGGGCCGCAACACCGGCTACCTGAACCTGGCCTATGCGCAGGAAGTGGCTCCCAAGACGACGTTGAAGGCATCGGTCGGCTTCACGCGCTTCGCCAGCGACATCAAGGACCTGGGCGTGCCCAACTACATGGACTACAGCGTGGGCGGTGCCTATGACTTCGGTTCGGGCCTGTCCCTGTCGGCCGCCGTGGTGGGCGCCAACAAGAAGGCCTTCTTCGGCCCGGTCAACAAGTCGCGCGTGATCGTCGCGCTCACGAAAACCCTGTAAGACAACGGGCGCCGAGGGGTGCCTCCAATGGAGAAAAGCAACATGAAAATGGTGACAGCCATCATCAAACCCTTCAAGCTCGACGAGGTGCGCGAAGCCCTGTCGGATATCGGGGTCCAAGGGATTACGGTGACCGAGGTCAAGGGCTTCGGCCGCCAGAAGGGCCACACGGAGTTGTACCGCGGCGCCGAATACGTGGTGGACTTCCTCCCCAAGGTGAAGATCGAGGCAGCCGTGTCCGACGAGCTGGTGGACCGCGTCATCGAAGCCATCGAGGGGGCCGCGCGCACCGGCAAGATCGGCGACGGCAAAGTCTTCGTGTGCCACCTGGAGCAGGTCGTCCGCATCCGCACCGGCGAGACCGGCAAGGAAGCCCTGTAAGGCCCGGTCCCCCGCGCCTGTCACCAGACACCCAAGAGAAACTGCCATGAAAAAACTGCTTGCTTCCTTCCTGCTGGGGTTGAGCCTGATGGCCTCCGGCACCGCCGTGCTGGCCCAGACGCCCGCGGCATCCGAACCCGCATCGGCCACGGCACCCGCCGCCGCCCCTGCGCCAGTGGTGGCCGCACCCGCACCGGCGGAAGCCGCCGCGGCCGCAGCACCTGCCGCCGCCCCCACGCCCAAGCTCGATTCGGGCGACACGGCGTGGATGCTGACCTCCACGCTGCTTGTGATCCTCATGACCATCCCGGGCCTGGCCCTGTTCTACGGCGGCCTGGCCCGCTCCAAGAACATGTTGTCGGTGCTGGTGCAGGTGTTCGTGATCTTCTCGCTGATGAGCGTGCTGTGGGCCGTGTACGGCTACACCCTCACGTTCGGCGGCGAAGGCACGTTCTTCGGCGGCTTCGACAAGATCTTCCTCAAGGGCATCGCGCCGGACACGCTCTCGGGCGCGCTGCCGACCATCCCCGAGTACGTGTTCGTGGCCTTCCAGGGCACCTTCGCGGCCATCACCGTGGCGCTGATCGTGGGCTCGTTCGCCGAACGCATCAAGTTCTCCGCCGTGCTGATCTTCAGCGTGCTGTGGTTCACCTTCAGCTACATCCCCATGGCGCACATGGTGTGGGGCGGCGGCCTTTTGGCGAAGGACGGCGCGCTCGACTTCGCCGGCGGCACCGTGGTGCACATCAACGCCGGGATCGCCGGCCTGGTGGGCGCCTACATGGTGGGCAAGCGCATCGGCTTCGGCAAGGAAGCGCTCACGCCCCACAGCCTGACGCTGACGATGGTCGGTGCCTCGCTGCTGTGGGTGGGCTGGTTCGGCTTCAACGCCGGCTCCGCCGGTGCCGCCAACGGCGCTGCGGGCCTGGCCTTCATCAACACCGTCCTGGCCACGGCCGCCGCCACGCTGAGCTGGCTGGCCGGCGAGTCGCTGCACAAGGGCAAGGCCTCCATGCTGGGCGCCGCATCGGGTGCCGTGGCGGGCCTGGTGGCCGTCACGCCGGCCGCCGGTTTCGTCGGTCCCATGGGCTCCATCGTGCTCGGCCTGATCGCCGGCGTGGTCTGCCTCTGGGGCGTGGGTGGCCTCAAGAAGATGCTGGGCGCCGACGATGCGTTCGACGTGTTCGGCGTGCACGGCTTGGGCGGCATCATCGGTGCCATCCTGACCGGCGTGTTCGCATCGCAAGGCCTGGGCGGCACGGGTGGCCTGACCCCCGACACGTTCGCCATGGGTGCACAGGTCTGGATCCAGCTCAAGAGCGTGCTGATCACCATCGTGTGGTCCGGCGTCGTGGCCTTCATCGCCTACAAGATCGCCGACCTGCTGGTGGGCCTGCGCGTGCCGGAAGAAGCCGAGCGCGAAGGCCTGGACATCACTTCGCACGGCGAGACCGCCTACAACCGCTGATCGGCTGAGATCCCTGCCGCGGTGACTGGTGGCATCGCGGCGGTGCGACAACAAGCGAGATATTCCTCCTGGACATTGGGCCCGCCGCAAGGTGGGCCTTTTTTTTGGCCCGCGGCCACCGGCCGCGAATAATGGATGGAGCAGACCGGCGCGCCAGTGGTGACGTGCCCAGCCCCTTCCACCGCCTTCCCAGGAGACCCCCCCATGCCCATGGACTGGCGTCCCGCCACTTCCGAGCCCGACCAGTTGGGCGAATCGCCTTTCTGGCACCCCGTCGAATCGCGCCTGTACTGGGTGGACATCGCCGGCCGGGCGCTGTGCCGGCTGCACCCGGCCTCGGGCCGGGCCGAGCGCTGGGCCATGCCGTCCGAGCCCGGCTGCATCGCGCCCGCGCGCACCGCTGGCCAGCCCAGCGGCCTGGTGATCGCCCTGCGCGACACCCTTTACCGCGCCAAGGACTGGGGCGGCCCCCTGGTGCCGGTGGCCCGGCTGCCGATCGATCCGGCCACGGAGCGGGCCAACGACGGCAAGTGCGACGCGCTGGGCCGCTTCTGGGTGGGCACCATGCACGAGCCCGCCGCGGGCCCCCGCCAGCCGGTGGCCGCGCTGTACTGCGTGGATGGGCGCGGCGACGGGGTGCCCCGCGTGCGCCGGATGCTGGACGGGGTGGCCACGGCCAACGGCCTGGCCTGGTCCCCCGATGGCGGCACGCTGTACTGGGTCGATACCCCCTCGCACACCATCCGGGCCTGGGCGTGCGATGCCTCGGGCGAGCCCGTGGGCGCGCCGCGCGTGCTGCATGCCTTCGCGCCCAAGCCCGATGGCTGGAAGCCCGGCCAGCCGGGCTACGGCGGCCGGCCCGACGGCGCGGCGGTGGATGCCGAGGGCCACTACTGGTG
This sequence comes from Acidovorax sp. SUPP1855, assembly GCF_030158955.1. Taxonomy (NCBI): domain Bacteria; kingdom Pseudomonadati; phylum Pseudomonadota; class Betaproteobacteria; order Burkholderiales; family Comamonadaceae; genus Acidovorax; species Acidovorax sp. SUPP1855. The sequence continues at coordinate 68,685 of NZ_BQXI01000026.1, forward strand.
CGCCATGTACGAGGGCGGCCGCGTGCTGCGGCTGTCGCCCGGAGGCGAGATCGTGGCCGACCTCCCTGTGCCGGCGCAGTGCCCCACCATGCCCTGCCTGGGCGGAGACGGGCCGGAGGGCGCCACGCTGTTCGTCACCTCGGCCCGCCAGGGGCGCCCGGCCGACGAGCTGGCGCGCGAGCCGCATTCGGGCCACCTGCTGGTCGCCGGCGGGCGCCTGCCGGTGGCCGGGCGGCCGGTGAACTGGTACGAAGAGGGACAGCTGCCCGCCGGCCTCGCCTGAGCACTGGGGCGCCGCGCCGGATGGCCTGCAGCCGGGACGGTGGATTCACGCCCGGCGTTCAAAAAATTCACGGCCGGCCGAGCCCTGCCGGCACCCGTTGGCGAAGGGGGGCCGGTACGATCCACGCCATGGACTCCGCCCTCCGCCAGATCATCGACCGCGTGCGCGACAGCGTCCAGCGCCAGGCCCCCGTATGCATCCGCGGCGGCGGCACCAAGGACTTCCATGGCGGTGCCGTGCTGCAGGGCGAGCGCCTGGACACCACGGCCCTGTCGGGCATCGTGAACCACGAGCCGAGCGAGCTGGTCGCCACCGTGCGCGCCGGCACGCCGCTGGCCGAGCTGGAGGCCGCGCTGGCGGCCCACGGCCAGTGCCTGCCCTTCGAGCCGCCGCATTTCGGCCCGGGCGCGACCGTGGGCGGCATGGTGGCCGCCGGGCTGTCGGGGCCCGCGCGCGCGAGTGTGGGCGCGGTGCGCGACTACGTGCTGGGGCTGGAGCTGGTCAACGGCCGGGCCGAGCTGCTGCGCTTCGGCGGCCAGGTGATGAAGAACGTGGCGGGCTACGACGTCTCGCGCCTCATGGTGGGCGCCTGGGGCACGCTGGGCGTGCTCACCGAGGTCAGCCTGAAGGTGCTGCCCGTGCCGCCGGCCGAGGCCACCCTGCGCTTCGATGCCAACCCCGCAGACGCGCTGCGCCGGCTGCAGGCCTGGGGCGGGCAGCCGCTGCCCCTGAACGCCAGCCGCTGGGAAGGCGGTCCCGGGGGCACGGGCCTGCTCTGGGTGCGGCTGCGCGGGGCCGTGGCCGCCGTGGAGGCCGCCTGCCGCAGCATGGGGGGCGAGCGCCTGGACACCGCCGCCGCGGCCACTGCCTGGCAGGCCTGCCGCGAGCAGACCCTGCCGTGGTTCGCTGCCCGGGCCGAGCGACCGGACCTGGCCCTTTGGCGCCTGTCGGTGCCCGCCGCCGCCCCGATGCTGGCGCTGCCCGCCGGTGTGGCGGCGCCGCTGATCGAATGGCACGGCGCCCTGCGCTGGGTGCAGGCCCCGCCGGAAGCGGGCGCGGCGCTGCACGAGGCGGCGCAGGCCGTGGGCGGGAGTGCTTCTCTTTTTGTAGCAAACAAGGCAATCGGTACTAGGGCATCAGGCCATTTCGATCCGGTATTGCCCGCTACGCTGGCACAGATCCATGCGCGGCTGCAGCAGGCGTTCGATCCGGCGGGCATCTTCAACCCCGGCCGGATGGGCCCGGGGCGGTAGCGCCATGCGGCTGCTGCGGCACCTCACCGGCCGGCACCGGACCCCGTCCACCAACCGGCTGCTCGGCCTGCTGCTGGCCTTCAACGCCGGGGCGGTGAACGCGGGCGGTTTTCTGGTCGTGCACCGGTACACCTCGCACATGACGGGGTTCCTGTCGATGGTGGCCGACAACCTGGTGCTGGGCAACATGGCGCTGGTGCTGGGCGCGGTGGGCACGCTGTGGGCCTTCATGTCGGGCGCGGGCACCACGGCCATTCTGGTCAACTGGGCGCGCCACCACCGGCTGCGCAGCGGCTTCGCGCTGCCGCTGCTGCTGGAGGCCGTGCTGCTGCTGGTCTTCGGGCTGCTGGGCGCCATCACGCTGGAATGGCGCACGCCGTTTGCCGTGCCGCTCACCGTGCTGCTGCTGGCCTTTTTGATGGGGCTGCAGAACGCGGTGGTCACCAAGATGTCCTCGGCGCAGATCCGCACCACGCACATGACCGGCGTGGCGACCGACCTGGGCATCGAGATCGGCAAGATGCTGTACTGGAACCGCAACGGCACTCCCCCCGAGGCGCAGGTGCACGCCAACCAGGCGCGGCTGCGGCTGTTCGCCAGCCTGCTGGCCATGTTCACCGTGGGGGGCATCGTGGGCGCGGCCGGGTTCAAGCACGTGGGTTTCATCTGGGTCGTGCCGCTGGCCGCCATCCTGCTCGGTCTGTCGCTGCCGCCGCTGGCGGCCGATTTCGAACACCTGGCCCGGCTCTGGCGCGCCCGCCGCGCGCTGGCCCAGCGCGCGCCGCACGCCGAGCCCCCCGGCCCCTGACCACCCCACCGCCGAGACACGCCATGCAAACCACGCTCGCCCCCGAATTCCAGGGCACGCCCGAAGGGCAGGAGGCCGAAGCCATCCTGCGCAAGTGCGTGCATTGCGGCTTTTGCACCGCCACCTGCCCCACCTACCAGCTGCTGGGCGACGAGCTGGACGGCCCGCGCGGGCGCATCTACCTCATCAAGCAGGTGCTGGAGGGCGAGCAGCCCACGCGCAAAACGCAGCTGCACCTGGACCGCTGCCTGACCTGCCGCAACTGCGAGACCACCTGCCCGAGCGGCGTGCAGTACGGCCACCTGGTGGACATCGGCCGCAAGATCGTGGACGAGAAGGTGCCGCGCCCGCTGGGCGAGCGCGCCCTGCGCTGGGCGCTCAAGGAGGGCCTGCCGTCGCCCTGGTTCGGCCCGGCCATGAAGGCGGGGCAGGCCGTGCGCGGGCTGCTGCCCGAGGGCCTGCGCGCCAAGGTGCCGGCGCCGCGCGACGCCGGGGCGTGGCCCGGGCGCGAGCACGCGCGCAAGGTGCTCCTGCTGGCCGGCTGCGTGCAGCCCGCCATGGCGCCCAACATCAACGCCGCCACGGCGCGCGTGCTCGATGCGGCGGGCATCCAGACCGTCGTGGCGCCGCAGGCCGGCTGCTGCGGCGCGGTGCGGTTCCACCTGAACGACCAGGCGGGCGGCAAGGCGCAGATGCGCGCCAACATCGATGCGTGGTGGCCCTTCGTGGAGCAGGGCGGTGTCGAGGCCATCGTCATGAATGCCTCGGGCTGCGGCGTCACCGTCAAGGACTACGGCCACCTGCTGCGGGACGACCCGGCCTATGCCGAGCGCGCCACGCGCATCAGCGCGCTGACGCAGGACCTGTCCGAGTGGCTGCCCGAGCTGCTGGCCGGGCTGGCCGGCACGCTGCGCGGCCGCGTGGTGCCGCCGGACACGCTGTTCGCCTACCACCCGCCGTGCACCCTGCAGCACGGCCAGAAGCTGCGCGGCGGCGTCGAGACGCACCTGAGCGCCCTGGGCTTTCGGGTGCGGGTGGCGCGCACCGAGGCGCACCTGTGCTGCGGCTCGGCCGGCACCTATTCGGTGCTGCAGCCGGAGCTGGCCTATCCGCTGCGCGACCGCAAGCTCGCGGCGCTGGGCGAGGCGTTCGGCGAGCCGCCGCCCGGGGCCATCCTGTCGGCCAACATCGGCTGCATCACCCACCTGCAAAGCGGCACGCCGCTGCCGGTGCGCCACTGGGTGGAAGTGCTCGACGAGGCGCTGTCGCCCGCCGCCCGCTGACCTGCCGGCCCCGAGGCTGGCATGATGGTGGGTTTTGACCGCCGCGCTGACGCGCACCAACCGCGTTTTCCTCTGCCATGACCGACTCCGTGACCGCACAAGAACAACAGAACCACGTCCCCGCGCCGGCCTCCACCTCGGCGGCCGTGACCGACGCTTCCAGCGCACCGGTGGTGACCGACGCCGCTGCCGCCACGGCATCGCCCGCGGCCGATGGCCCGCAGGCGGGCGAAGGGCCGCAGGAGGAGGCCGCGCCGCGCGCCGACCGCCCTGCCTCGCGCCGCGGCGGCCGCAACCGCCGCAAGCCCGGTGGTGCCCCGGTCGCCGAAGGCGCCGCGCCCGCAGCGCAGGCCGCGCCCCGCAACGGCAAGGGCGCCGGCCCGCAAGGCCCGCAAGGCCCGCGCCGCACGCATCCCGCGCTGGAACAACTGGCCGCGCTGTACCCGCACCTGTTCGGCGCGCAGTTCCTGCCGCTCAAGCGGGGCATCTTCCAGGACCTGCAGGCCGCCCACCCCGACCTGTTCGAGCGCGATGCGCTCAAGCTCGCCCTGGGCATCCACACCCGGTCCACGCGCTACCTGCAGGTGGTGGCCGAAGGCCGCCAGCGCCACGACCTGCAGGGCCATGCCGTGGAGGCCATGGCCCCCGAGCATGTGCATCATGCGCTGCTGGAAGTGTTCCGCCGCCGCAAGCCCCGCGACGGCGAGGACATGACCGCCAAGCTGCGCCGCCGCATCGCGCAGGCCTACGAGGCCTCGGGCCTCACCCGCGAGGCGTACGACGCGCTGGTGCGGGGCCGCGACGAGGCCGCCAATGCCCTGCTCGACGAAGCCTTCGCCGAAGTGGCCGAGCGCGACGCCAAGGCCGAGGCGCTGCTGCGTGCCTTCGAGGCCAGCGGCAGCACGGTGGCGCAGTTCGCCGACATGTACGGCATGGACCCGCGCACGGCCGAACGCTCGCTGCACCGCGCGCGCCAGCTGCGCGCCGCGCCGTTGGCGGCTCCGGCCGCACCGGCTGCCGACGCGCCGTCCGAACCTCCGGCCGAGCCCGCCGCCTGAGCCCGCGCGGCCCGGCCGGCGCAGCCTCCTGACACGACGCTGTCAGGAGGGCCCCCGCACCATGGCGTCCTTCGCAACAACGACCGAAAGGACCTTTCCGCCATGAGCTCTTCTGCCCCCGCCTCTTCCGTTTCCGCCATCAGCTGGTTCGAGATCCCCTGCGCCGACCTCGGCCGCGCCCAGGCCTTCTACGAACAGGTGCTGGGCCGGCCCATGCAACGCCAGACGATGGGCGGCGATCCGCTGGCCGTCTTCGCCTACGACCGGCCGGCCACCGGCGGCTGCCTCATCGAAGGCCCGAGCCGCCGCGTGGCGCCCGATGCCGGCACGCGCATCTACCTCGACTGTGCCCCGGGCCTGAACGCCGCCGTCGAGCGCATCGCCCCGGCGGGCGGGCGCGTGATCGATGCCTGCATCGAGCTGCCGAACGGCATCGGCTTCATCGCGCACCTGTGCGACACCGAGGGCAACACCGTCGGCCTGCACGCCATGGCGCGCTGAAGGGGCGGGCCGCATGTCTCCCACCCTGGAAACCTTCGGCGCCTTCACCGTCGCCGGCATCGCCACGCGCACCTGCAACCGCCAGGAGCGCGACCCTGCCCAGGCCCGCATCGGCCCGCTGTGGCAGCGGTTCGCCGCCGAGGGCGTGGCCCAGCGGGTGCAGCAGCCCGGCCTGGCGCCGCCCCGCGTGGTGGGCGTGTACAGCCGGTATGCGTCCGACCACGAGGGCGAATTCGACGTGCTCGCGGGCGTGGCCCTGGACGGCGGCAGTGCCGCGCCCGGCCTCGAGCGCGTGCAGGTGCCGGCCGGCCTCTACCTCGTGTTCCGCCGGCAGGGCGCGCTGCCGCAGGCCGTGATCGACACCTGGGGCGCGGTGTGGGCGCACTTCGGGCAGCACCCCGTGCCGCGCCGCCGCTTCGACGTCGATTTCGAGGCCTACGAAGGCCCCGACCAGGTGGCCGTCTGCATCGGCGTGCAGGGCTGACGCGCCCTGTGCGGGGCAGGGCACAATCCTCGCCCACGCCCCGATCCCGCCCCGATTGCCTGAACCCATGCGCCGCGCCGACCGCCTGTTCCAGATCGTCCAGCTCATCCGGGGCCGGCGCCTGTCCACGGCCGACTTCCTGGCCCAGCGGCTGGAGGTCTCGGCGCGCACCATCTACCGCGACGTGGCCGACCTGCAGCACCAGGGCGTGCCCATCGAGGGCGAGGCCGGCGTGGGCTACCGCCTGGGCGCAGGCTTCGACCTGCCGCCGCTCATGTTCAGCCAGGGTGAAGCCAACGCCCTGGTCGCCGCCGCCCGGCTGGCGCAGTCCTGGCTGGACACCGGCCTGGCCGGCGAGGTGGAAAGCGTCCTGGGCAAGATCCTTTCGGTGCTGCCGCCCGCGGCGCGCGCGGCCGCCGAGGCCCAGGCGCTCTATGCCCCGGCCGTGGCGGTGGACCCGCGCACCCAGGCCCTGCTGCGCCCGCTGCGCGAGGCCGTGCAGTCCCGCCATGTGGTGCGGCTGCACTATGCCGACGAACAGGGGCGCCCCAGCGAGCGCCGGGTGCGGCCGCTGGGGTGCTTTTACTGGGGCAAGGTCTGGACGCTGTCCACCTGGTGCGAGCTGCGCGATGACTTTCGCGGCTTTCGCGTGGACCGGATCGTCTCGCTCGACGTGCTGGACGAGCGCTTCACCGTGGAGCCCGGCCGCTCGCTGGCCGACATGCTGCGCCACGTGTGGGGCCGCCCCGGGGTCGGGCCCGGCGGCGGCTGAGGATGGGCCGCCAGCAGGCGCCTGCCTGCGGCCCCTGGCAAGGGCCGGTGCCTGTCAGCGCGGCAGTTCCAGCTCGGGCGGGGTGCACAGGCGCCCGTTCCAGCAGGCCCCCAGGACCAGGGTCCGGGCGCCCGACGCGCTTTGCATCAGGCCGCGCAACAGGCCGTTGCGGTCCACCGTGAACTGCTCGGCGCGGTAGGCCTCGCTCGTGGGGCCGCTGGGGGCCGTGCAGGTGCGCGTGCCTTCCGAGTCCAGGCCCTCGCCCGACAGGCGGTAGGTGCCCCGGTACTCGCAGGCCGTCAGCAGATCCGCGGTCCGCGTGTCCATGCGAAAGACGTTGTCGCGCACGACCATGTCGATGCTGATGGCGGTCGGGGTGGGCGACCAGAACGGATACACCTGGGCGGAAAAGGCCTTGTTGAAGCGCACCAGGTGGTCTTCGTAGCGGAAGCGCGAAATCCGACGCGGCGTGTCGAAGGGCAGCGTGATGGTGGCGGTCGTGGGGCTGTCGAACACGATCGTCGCCGCACCCATGGTCGAGGCCACTTCCGCGGGGCGGATGGCGCCGCCGATCACCGGGCCGTTGCGGAATTCGGTCAAGGGCACCGTGAACTGGGCGTTGGTGTCGCGGTTCGCAGTGCTGCCCTGCATGAACAGCGAAGAGCCGTCGGTGCGGTAGCCCAGGTAGGACAGCACCAGCGCGCGGCTGCCGTTCTGGGTGTCGATCTGCAGGCTGCGGCCCGGTCGGCCATTCAACTCGCCGTCGAAGGCCCAGATGCCGGGCTGCACCACGATGTCGGATGGCGAAGCGCCCCATGCGCAGGTGCCCGGGCTGCCGAGCATGACTGCGCCCGCATGGCAGGCGCCCATGAAGAAGGATTCGATCCCGTCCTTGCGCAGCGTGCCGGTGGCCAGGCCATAAGCGTCGACGGCGAACTGCTCGATCCGGTACGGACTGCGCTGCTGGGTGCCGGAAGGGTCCACGCAACTGGCGGTGCCGTCGGATTCGATGCCCTGTCCGCGCTTTTGGTAGGTGCCCGAGTAGGAGCACAGGCGGCCGTCGGACGTGCTCAGCTGGCTCATCAGGAAATTGCCGTCGCGCAGTTCGACGCGGTAGGAGGCGGCGGGCGTCGTTGACAGGCGGGTGGAATAGGTCTGCAGGGTGTATTGCGTGCCGCTGGTCGGGACTCCATACGTGAAGCGCGAGATGCGGCGCGTCACGTCGCCCGGCAGCGTGACGGTGCCGGAGGTGGGCGAGTCGAAGGCCAGCTGGATCTCGCCCGGGCTGCCCGCCACTTCGCCGTTGCCCGCACCGCCGCCGATCACGGGCGGCCCGTTGCGGAACTCCTGCAGCGGGCCCCGGAAGGCCGAGCTGTCGCCGCCGCGCAGGCCGCTGGCCTGCAGGAACACGGACGACCCGTCGGCGCGGTAGCCCAGGTAGGACACGATGAGGGCGCGGCCCTGCTCGGTATCGATCTGCAGGCTGCGCCCGGGCTGGCCGTTCAGCTCGCCGTCGAAGGCCCACAGGCCCGGCTCCGGCTCGGCATTGGGCGGGGTGGTGGTCTGCGCCCAGGCCGAAGAGGCCAGGATCAGGCCCCCGGCGCAGAGCGCGAGTGTCTTGGTCATTGCGAAGCGGGACATGCGGGAAGTTCCTCCTTGGATTGGAATCAGGGTGCCGTGGCCTGCAACAGGCCCGACGCGAAATGCCTGCCAGCCCCGTCGAGGCAGGCGGCAGTTCTGCGAAAAAAGCGGGATCCGGCTGGCTGACGCCATTCGCGACCCTGCCGGGGAAAGGCGGTCCGGCGCCCTCATCACCCGGTTTTGGATTTGCTCCTGTTTTTGTAGCGATATGCCCTAGAAAATCATGCCCTGCAGGCCTTTTTCTCCAAAAAAAGTCCGTATCCCCCACCTTCAGCGTGATCTTCACCGCCGCAGGACAAGGCATGCGAAAAGTTCCTTCCGGCATATGGAATGAGGGGCGAAGACCCGTAATAGATACAAATTCAACGGGCCTGCCAATCCCCCCTATGGTGGGGTGTGGGCTTTGACAAGCCCGCCCGGCGGGGCGAACGGCGCTGTGGCGCGGGGTTGCGCCCCTCGATCGATTCGACACTTTCCTACGTATTGAAACCTCTTTGACCGATGGTTTCGCCCGATCGCCGCTCGGGCGGTTACTTTCGGCGCGTGCATGCCGCCATGCACCGGTGCGAAAAAACCCCAAGCCTCCCGACGCGGCCCCTGCTGCGCGCGGCCGGCGGCCACAACGCAAAACAGCGCCGTTTCCCATCCAGACGAGGAGACCACAACGCATGCAGAACGACGATCCGAAAGACCGTGCCGCCTTCGACTCGGCCATCCAGGCCCTGAAGGCGGAGATCGCCAACGCCGGGGCCCACCTCTCGCTGGATGCTTCGGCCCGGCTGGCCTACACCCGGCAGATCCAGGCCATGGCCAACGACCTGCAGTTCGAGGCGATGAGCGGCCGCATCACCTGGGCCCAGGCGGCCGAGCAGGCCCAGGTGGCGCGCAACACCATCATGGAGATCATCCGCGGGCGCAGCACGCCCATCGGGCGCGCCATGGCGCAGAGCCTGAAGGCCGAGGGCCGGACGCTCAACGAGCTCATCGCCCGCAAGGCCCAGCAGATCCACGGGCCCACCGTGCAGTTCGACCGGCTCACGGCGGCGCAGCAGAACGCGGTGTACGGCGAGATCGTCCAGTCCGCCGGCCGTTCCAACCCCAAGGTCACGCAGACCATGCGCGGCCTGTCGCGCGCGGGCCGGGGGCTGATCGTGCTGTCCATCGCCCTTTCGGTCTACAACGTGGCGACGGCCGACGACAAGACCGCCGCAGCGGGCAAGGAACTCGCCGTGGCCGGGGCGGGGATCGGCGGCGGCATCGCCGGGGGCGCGCTGGCGGGCCTGGCCTGCGGGCCCGGCGCGCCGGTGTGCGTGACCATCGGGGCGTTCGTGGGCGGCGCGCTGGCGGCCTTCGGCGTGGATTTCCTGTGGTGAGCGGCGGGCCGGCGATGCGCATCCTCACCCCCGCCGACATTTCCCTGGCACCCTTGCCCGCCGAGGGCGGCGAGGCCCCGATGCAAAGCCGGGTCGTGCAGGGCGGCATGCCCCTGCAGGCCCGCGTGGACGGGCTGGTGCTGGAGGCGGCCTTCGAGTGCCGGGGCTTTCACCTGCTGTTCACCACCGACGATGTGCCGCAGGAAGACCTGCTGCACATCACGCTGTTCGATGGCCAGTGGCAACCGCTGGACGCGGCCACCATCGGCGGGGCCTACACCACGGGGCGTTTTTCGCTGATCGGGCTGGAGGGCGAGCACACCGTGCGGTTCCGCTTCATCGGCGACACCGACTGGAGCGTGGAGATTTTGCCCAGCCCGGGCTTTCGCATGCCGCTGGTCTCGGAGCCCCGGGGCGTCACGCGGGCGCTGGGGTTCTCCAGGCACTTCGTGGTGCGCGGCGATCCGCAGCCGCAGCGCTGAAAGCAGTCAAGGGGGGCATTGCCCTGCGCGCATCCGTTCGCCGAATCCCTGCAGGCTGAGATTTCCTGCGGAGGAGAACCATGTTGCTCAAAAACCTGTCCGCCAGTGCCGCGGACTTCGTCAATACCGTCTGGCCTGCCATTCAGCATTACCCGCTGGTGGGCGGCGGCAAGATCCGGCCGGTTGAGGCCAATGCGGCGCGCGACTTCAAGGACGAACTCGATCTTTTGGCGGGCATTGATGCCTGGCAAGTGATGAACCAGCCCGGAGCGATACGGGGTCTGGCAAGCCGTGTGCAGTGGACCGAGGAAAACCACCGCAGCTTCACCATCCGTTATGCCCGCCCGTCGGGTGCGGAGACCGAATACCAGAAGCGGCTGATGGCGCTCAATGCTCGGCAGGAGGGCTATGTGTTCCCGCACCTCACGGTGCAGGCTTTCTTGTCCGGCCAGGGGGGGCGCCTTCGCTCGGCGGCCGTCGTCAAGACAGAAGATCTGATCCGCGCCGCGCAGTTCATCGTCACCAATGCCAAAGCCCCGCGCCCCGCTTTCTACGGCATGGTTCCACAACCGGACGGTGGGCAGTTTCTGTACCTGAAGTGGGACTACCTGGCCTACAAGAAGGTGCCGATGGAGATCATCGATCTCGAAAAGCCCGTGGCCGCCGTGTAGGCCAGGCTCAGCGCTTGAGGGCGGCCTCGATGTCGCCCGCCATGGACTGCGGCGTGTCCCGCGGGCCGTAGCGGCGCAGCACCTGCCCGTCCCGGCCGATGAGGAACTTGGTGAAGTTCCACTTGATCGCCTGGGTGCCCAGCAGGCCCGGGGCCTCGGCCTTGAGCCAGCGGTACAGCGGGTCGGCGTCGGCGCCGTTCACGTCGATCTTGGCCATCATCGGAAAGCTCACACCGTAGTTGAGCTGGCAGAAGCTGGCGATCTCGTCGTTGCTGCCCGGGTCCTGGCGGCCGAACTGGTTGCAGGGAAACCCCAGCACGGCCAGCCCCTTGGGGCCGTATTGCTGGTGCAGGGCCTCCAGCCCGGCGAACTGCGGCGTGAAGCCGCAGGCGCTGGCCGTGTTGACGATGAGCAGCAGATGCCCCGCGTACTGCCGCAGGGGCACGGTCTGGCCGTTCATCTGCCGGGCCTCGAAGTCGTAGACGCTGGTCATGGCGGGCATCCCTTGCAAGAAAGGTGGATGGATTGGATCGATCAGGCGCCGCCACGCCGGCAGGGTGTTCACCGGGTCTTGGCGGCAGCGGCATTCTCGCCGGAGAAGTACGGAATCATCATGCGGTTGCCGTCGGCGCCGGTGTCGCGGATGTATTCGAGCGAGAACTGCTCGCCCAGGCGCCGCAGCTCGCGGCGCAGCTCGAAGTCGGGCGTCTCCACCTTGATGCCGTTGCGCGCCAGCTCGGCGATGGAGGCGGTGGACGCGGCGCTGCTGGCGTTCCATCCGCGCACCTGGGCCTGGGCGGCGGCCTCCTCGACGATCTTGCGCGTGCCTTCGGGCAGGGCCAGCCACTGGGCCTTGTTCACCAGCACGAGGTTCTTCGGGTACCAGGCATGCACGTTGTAGAAGTATTTGATGGGCAGATCCCACACCTTGTTCTCCACGCCCGTGACGGGCGAGGTGAACAGCGTGTCGATCTGCCGGTCCAGCACGGCCTGGTTGATGCCCTTGGTGGGCACGTCCACCGGCGTGGCGCCCATCAGTTGGGCGATGCGCACGGTGCTGGGGCTGTAGCTGCGCATCCTGGCGCCGCGCAGGTCGCTCACGTGGCGGATGGACCGCGTGGTGAACAGCCCCTGGGCCGGCCAGGGCACGGCGTACAGCGGCACCAGGCCCTGCCGGTCCAGCGCCTCCTGCAGCACGGGGCGCTGCGCCTTCCACAGCCGCAGCGCGTCGTCGTAGCTGTCCACGATGAAGGGAATGGCGTCGGCCCCGGCCAGCTTGGTGTCGGCCGCCAGCGAGCTGAGCAGCACCTCGCCCGCCGCGATCTTGCCGGCGCGCACCTGGCCGGCGATCTCGGACAGCCGGGCCACGCTGTTGTCGGGGCGCACGTCGATCACCAGCGCGCCTTTCGTGCGGTCGTTCACCTCCTGGGCGAACTGCTGCAGGTTGACGGTGTGGAACACGTCGGGCAGGTAGCCCGTGGCGAGGGTCCACTTTGCCTGCGCCGACGCGGCGCCGGGCAGCGCCAAGGAACCGAGCGCCATGAAGAGCGCGCACCATGAACGACGTTTCATACCGAATCTCCGAAAGCGCGCAGCGCCGGCCTGCGGATGCATGACAACGGCGTACGCTGGTGACGTAACTTGCATGACTATACCGGCGCCCCGCGGGCACGCAAGCACCGGCCGGGAGAGCCTTGATTTCCATGGCGGCCAAGGGCCTTTGGGCTCCGGCCCTGCGGCGGGGCGGCCCCTGCGCGGCGGCCCGCCGGGCGCTCAGCGCCGCAGCGATGCGAGGAGGGCGGCGAACACGATCAGGCCCCCGCCCAGCAAGGTGCGCGGCTGCAGCTGCGCGGCCGACAGCAGCACCGACGACACGCTGGCGAACACCACCTCCGACAGCAGGATCACCGCCGTGGTGCCCGCCGCCAGCCGCGATGCCCCGTACTGCAGCGCCCCGTTGCCCAGCCACAGCGCCACCGCCAGCAGGGCGGCCGTGGCGATCCAGGTGGCGTTCACCGGGGGAAACGGCTCCACCACGCCGGCCTGCAGCCCGATGCAGGCCACCACCAGCGCCATCAGCATGCAGCCGCCGAACATGACGAACATGCGCGCCTGTCCAGGCACCGCATGCAGCCGCCGCAGCGTGACGTTGGTCAGCGCGAAGAGGAAGCCGCCCGCCAGCGCCAGCCCGTCGGCGAGCGACAGGTTCTGCAGCAGCCGGGACGGCGAGGTGCCCTCGGGCAGCAGCACCAGCACCACGCCGGTGAAGGCCAGCGCCAGCCGCAGCAGCGCCATGGGCGTGGGCCGCTCGCCCAGCACCCGCCAGGCCAGCAGCAGGCCCCAGACCGGCATCAGATAGAACAGCAGGACCACGCGCACCACGTCGCCCACGGTCACCGCCCAGTTGAAGGCCACGTTGTTCAGCCCCGAGCTCAGGGCCAGCAGCCACAGCTGCGGGTGCTGGCGCACCTGTGCCCACAGGCCCGGGCGCAGCGCCAGCAGGCCGGCCAGGATGGCGCTGTACATCACGGCGGTCGCCCACAGCGGGTGCAGCCCCGCCCCGTGCATCACCCGGAACGGCCACCATGCCAGGCCCCAGACGAAGGCATTGAACAGCAGGGCGAAATAGGGCAGCGGCGATGGCATGGAGCGTCGTGGTGCGGCAGGGGTGCCTCCGCTTCGCAGTCGGATGGGCACGGAAAAAGAGGGGCCGCAGCATCGGCATGATTTTCTGCCCTCTGACCCGTCCTGAATGAGGTTGACACCTTTCTGTTCATCAGAAAGGAAAGTCAAGTGGATCAATGGGTTAAGAGAACGCAGAAGGACTACACACTGGCCTTTAAGCTGGCGGTGGTGGATCAGGT
>NZ_BQXI01000027.1:0-79193 GCF_030158955.1 Acidovorax sp. SUPP1855
ACCTGATCCACCACCGCCAGCTTAAAGGCCAGTGTGTAGTCCTTCTGCGTTCTCTTAACCCATTGATCCACTTGACTTTCCTTTCTGATGAACAGAAAGGTGTCAACCTCATTCAGGACGGGTCATGGAGATCGAAAAAGCCCTGCGGGATTTCGCTGAAGAAAAACGGCGAGCTGAGCGATTTCTGCCCAATGCCGCTTCAGGCCTGGCCGCCCTGATCGCCGGCATCAAGAAAGAGCGGCCATGACGCTGCCAGGAGGGGTCACGCCCCGTACCTACGCGCCGCAGGACACGCTCTGCGTCTGGACCCTGGTCAACCCGGCCGCCCCCGTGCTGACGGGCTCCGTGGCCCTGTCGCCGCTGGTGCCCAACTGTGCCACCTTCACCTACGCCGCGGACTGGTGGGAATTCGCGCTGAGCGAAGACCTGCCGCTCATCGCGGGCCAGACCTTCAGCGCAGGGCACAAGGACACCGCCCCCGGCGCCATCGACGATGCGCGGCCCGACCGGTGGGGCGAGCGCATCATCCGCCACATCGACCGGCCCGCGCGCCTGTCGATTTTGGAGATGCTGCTGTTCGCCGGGGACGACCGTTTCGGTGCCTTGGGCATCTCCACCTCCGCCGAGCGCTACGTGCCCCGGCGCATCGGGCCCTATCCGCAGCTGCGCGATCTGGCCTCGCTGGCGCAGGCCGTGGAAGACGTGCAGACGCAAGCACCCATCACGCCGGACATCCAGCGCCTGGTGCAGCCCGGCGTCACGCTGGGCGGCGCACGGCCCAAGGCACTGCTACAGACCGACAAAGGCTCCTGCGTGGTCAAGTTCAGCGAATGGGACGACGCCGTGGACACGCCGCTGATCGAACACGCCACCATGACGCTGGCGGCACGCGCACGGCAAGCGGCGCCATGCGCTGACCATCGAGCGCTTCGACCGGCTCGACATCGGCGGGCAGACCCTGCGGCTGCATTGCCTCTCGGCCCGGACGGCGCTGGCGGCGGCGGGCCTTGCGGAAAGCTACGGGGCGCTGGCCACCGTGCTGCGGCGCCAGGCCCATCCGGACCGGCAGAAAGCCCAGCGCGAAGAGCTGTTCCAGCGCATGGTGTTCAACATCCTCATGGACAACACGGACGACCACGAGCGCAACCACTGCCTGCGGCTGGGCTGGGACGGGTACTACGAGCTGTCGCCCGCGTTCGACGTGGTGCCCACGCTGCAGAACATGGGCTACCAGGCCATGGTGGTCGGCCGGCACGGCGCCGAATCCACGTTGGACAACGCGCTGACGGACCTGAGCGAGTTCGGCATCCCGCGCGCCCGGGCCATCGAACTCATCCAGGCCGTGGCACGCACCGTGGACCGGTGGCCGCAGCACTTTGCCGGCCACGGCGTGGACGCGAACGACATGGCACTGCTGCACGCCAGCATCGACCGCGATGCGCTCAAGGCGCAGCGCCAGGCGTTCTGCTGAGTCGGCGCCGGCGCCTGCGATTCAAGCGGCCGGCACCGGCATGAAAAATGCCACCAGCGCAAATTCCACTAGGGCATATAGCTATCAAAAATATAGCAAATCAATCCACGCTGGCACCGGACTCCTTCACGACCTTGCCCCACTTGGCACTTTCGGCCTGGATGAAGGCGGCGAACTGCTCGGGCGTCTCGCTCACCGGCTCGGCGCCCTGGTCGGCCAGCTTCTTCTTCGTCTCAGGCTGCGACAGCACCTTGACCAGCGCCTTGTTCAATTGCGCCACGATAGGCGCGGGCGTGCCGGCGGGCGCGAACATGCCGAACCACGACGTGGCCTCGTAGCCCGACACGCCGGCTTCGGCGATGGTGGGCACGTCGGGCAGCTCGGGCGAGCGCTTGGCCGTGGTCACGGCGATGGGGCGCAGCTTGCCCGAGCGCACGTGCTGGATGGCCGAGGGCATGTTGTCGAACATGATGCCGATCTGGTTGCCCAGCAGGTCGGTCACGGCCGGTGCGCTGCCCTTGTACGGCACGTGCTGCATGTCCACCTTGGCCATGCTCTTGAACAGCTCGCCCGACAGGTGGATGGAGCTGCCGCTGCCGGACGAGCCGAAGTTCACCTTGCCGGGGTTGGCCTTGGCATAGGCGATCAGTTCCTGCACCGTCTTGTAGGGCTGGTTGGGGTTGGCCACCAGCAGGTTGGGCACGTTGGCCACGCGCGTGAGCGGCGCGAAGTCCTTCACCGGATCGAACGGCATCTTCTTGTAGAGCGCGGCGTTGATGGCGTGCGTGCCCACCGTGCCCATGAAGAGCGTGTAGCCGTCGGCCGGCGCACGCGCGGCCATCTGGCCGCCGATGTTGCCGCCGGCGCCGGCGCGGTTGTCCACCACCACCGACTGGCCCAGCTCCGCGGACAGGCCCTGGCCGATCACGCGCGCCAGGATGTCGGTGGTGCCGCCGGCTGCGAAGGGCACGATGATGGTGATGGGCTTGTTGGGGAACGCCTGCGCGAACGCGGTGGGCACCGCAGCGGTGGCGGCCACGGTCAGGGCGGCGGCCAGCAGGGTGCGGCGATGGGCGGCGAAGCGAAGGCTTGGGCGGACGGAAGTCATGTTGTTTCCTCGGATCTCTTTATGGGGATGAAAAGCGGGGCGCGTGGCGGGTGCGGCGCCCGCCAGCGGGGCGCAGCGGCCAACGCCGTTATTCCTGCACGATGGACGACGGGTGATTGGCCAGCGGCGTCACCTTGATCTGCATGTAGGGGAACAGCGGCATGCCGCTCAGGATCGTGTGCAGCTCGTCATTGTTGGCGACGTCGAAGATGCTCACGTTGGCGTATTCGCCGACGACGCGCCACAGGTGGCGCCACTTCCCGCCCTGCTGCAGCTGCTGCGAATATTCCTTCTCCTTGCGCTTGATCTCGTCGGCCACTTCGGGGGCCAGCGTGGACGGGATGTTCACCGTCATTTCAGCCATGAACAGCATCGGTTGCTCCTTGAAAACGAAAAGGGATGGAAAGGGAAGAAAAGAGAGGCGCCTGCGGTCACAGGTGCGGCCAGACCAGCATGGTCACGGCATAGATCGCGCCGACCAGCAGCATGGAGACCACCGTGTAGCCCATGATGTCTTTCAGCTTGAGCTTGGACAGCGCCAGCGCCGGCAGGATCCAGAACGGCTGCACCAGATCGTTCCAGCCGTTGCCCAGCATCACCGACATGGCGGTCTGCGCCTGCGAGGCGCCCAGCGTGGTGGCCGCGTTGATCATGAACGGGCCCTGCAGCACCCAGTGCCCGCCGCCCGAAGGCGCGAAGAAGTTGATGACGAACGAACTCACCAGGCCCCACAGCGGCAGCGTGTCGGCGGTGGAGACGCTCACGAACACGTGCGCGATGGACTCCACCAGGCCCGAGCCGTGCATGATGGCCATGATGCCGGCGTAGAACGGGAACTGCAGGATGATCCCGCCGATGGTCTTCACGCCTTCGTTGACCTTCTCCACATACTTCATCGGCGTGCCCAGCAGCAGCACCCCGAGGAACAGGATGAAGAAGTTGATCATGTTCAGGTCGAGGTTGCCGCCCTGGATGAAGTGCATGGCCACGTACGCCATGCCGCACAGGCCGATCAGCAGGCTCAGCACGCGGCTGTTGTTCAGGCGCCAGGCCAGCGTCTTCTCGTCGCCCAGCAGGTGTTCGGCACTGGCGGGCTTGGTGTCGGCCACGGTGGCCGGGTCCAGTTCCACGACCGGCTCGCCCTTCTTGGGGTGCATGGTGGCGTTGAGCAGCGGCAGCGCGATCAGCACGGCCAGGCTGGTCAGCAGGATGGGCGCGGAGAAGATCGTCTGCGTGAGCGGGATCAGCCCCATGGTGCTTTCGAACGCGTGGCCCTTGGTGGAGATGAGCACAGGGATGGTGGCCGAGAAACCCAGGCTGTACATGGTGAAGCCCGTGTATGCCGCCGCGATGATGAGCGGGTAGTGCACGCCCTTGACCTTGAGTGCCAGCTTGCGCGCCATGATGCCGCCGATCACCAGGCCGAAGCCCCAGTTGAGGTAGCTGCCCACGCAGCCCACGATGGTGGCGACGATGATGGCCTGGCGCGGCGTGTGCACGTGCGAGGCGATGCGGTCGAGAAAGCGGTCCACGATGGGCGCGGCCGCCAGCACGTAGCCCATCACCAGGATCACCGCCATCTGCGTGGTGAAGGCCAGCAGGCTCCAGAAGCCCTTGCCCCAGTCCTGCACCACGGCGTTGATGGGGCGGTTTTCCACCCCGAAGGCAAGCGCCATGGTCAGCAGCGTGAGCATGATCGCGAAGACGAACGGATCGGGCAGGTAGCGCCGCATCAGTTCGGTGAAGAAGGCGGTGATTTTCGACATGGAAATTGTCTCTTTGGTGTTGTGAGGTTTTGAGAAAACGCGGGAGGCAAGCGCTAGACCCCGGCCACGCCCACGGTCATGCCACCGCAGACGTACAAGACCTGGCCGGTGACGAAGCCGCTGCGCGCGTCGAGCAGATACGACACGGCATGCGCCACGTCGTCCGGCGTGCCCACGCGCTTGACGGGCACCGAGTCGATGATGGCTTTGGTGCGCGGCGCATCGGGCGGGTTGGCGCGGTCGAACAGCTCGGTGCGGATGGGGCCCGGGCCGATGGCGTTGGCCGTCACGCCGTGGCGGCCCAGCTCCAGCGCCCACACGCGCGTCATGCCGATCAGGCCGGCCTTGGTGGCCGAATACGCGGTGCGCAGTTCCTTGCCCAATGCGGCGCGCGAGGACATGTTCACGATGCGCCCGAAGCCCGCCGCCTGCATGCCCGGCAGCAGCGCCTGCATGCACTGCAGCGCGCAGCGCAGGTTCAGCGCCACGGCGAGGTCGAATTGCTCCAGCGTCTGATCCGCGGCTTCGGCAGGCACCACGATGCCCACGTTGTTGACCAGGCGCGTGATGGGCCCGCCCGCCAGCGCTTGCTGCAGGGCCCGCGCGGTGTCGGCGGTGTCGGACAGGTCGGCCTGGATGCCGCCGGGCACGTGGGCGACTGAGCGGTCGATGATGACGGGCTCGTAGCCGTCGGCGCGGCAGCGCTCGGCCGTGGCCGCGCCGATGCCGGCGCCACCGCCGGTGATGAGAACGCGCTCGCGTGCGGGTGCAGTGGTCATGGAAGGTCTTTCTTCTTCAGGGAGTGCGGGGGCGCGTGGGGGCTACAGGTAGCTCTGGCCGTCGACGTAGGCCTTGCGCCAGCGCGTGAGCGTGACGCGCTCGAACAGGCCGGCGGCATGGAACGGGTCGGATTCGATGAAGCGCTGGGCCTCTTCGCGCGAGTCGATCGCCACCACGTAGAGGCCGCCTCCCAGATCCTTGCCGTCGTCGGCCAGCTTGGCGCCGCAGGCCAGCAGCAGGGCCTTGTGCTGGTCGAGGAACGCCAGGTGCGCGGCCCGCGTGGCCTGGCGCACGTGCTGGTGATCGGGCTTGTCGAAGGTCTCGATGATGAAAGGCACAACAGTCTCCGTGTGCACGGCGGTCCGGCACATTGCAAACGCCGGTCAACCGGCTTCAGGGGATGGATTTCCGCGCAGTGCGCACTGCGCGGAACGGGGTGACGGTCAGGGCTTCAGACGGTGGCGACCGGCGTCACGGGCGAGGCGATGGCCCCGGGCAAATTCAACGGCGGCGCCGTCAGCAGGAATCGCGAGCGGTGGCGCGCGCGCAGCCACGCGGTCAGCGGCGTCAGGTGCCACAGCTCGCCCAGGTGCACGCCCAGCTTGAACAGGCAGTGCTCGTGCAGCGGCAGCGCGGCGCAGCAGGCCGGGCCCGCCTTGGCGGGGAAGGCCTCCACGGCGTAGTTGTCGGCGGCGATGGCGGCGAGCTGGCTGTCGGTGATCCACTGCAGCAGCCTGTCGTCGCGCCCGTCCAGCACGGCGCAGCGGTCCGCCAGCACGGCCGGATCGGGGTGCCGGCGCATGCCCAGCACCACGTCGGCAAAGCCCGTGTGCAGGCACACGATGTCGCCCGGCTCCACCGCCACGCGGTCGGCCTCCAGCACGCGCATCAGTGTGTCGTAGCCGACCACGGTGCGGGCATCGCCCAGGTGCGCGCGCAGATCGATCATCACGCCGCGCCCCTGCACGCCCGTGCGGGCCATGCCCTCGATGCCCAGCGCATGCGCGGCCGAGGTGCTGGTGGCCGCGCCCGGCGCGGCGGGCACGCCGGCATCGCGCACGTCATCCGGCCCCACGATGTCGCGGCCGGCGGCGTAGCCGTTGTAGTACAGCGCTTCGGGCAGTCCGTCGCCATTGGCGTCGAACATCGAGCCCGCGTGCGCCAGGCCATCCCACTGCGTGGAGTACTGCAGGTGCAGGATGGCCAGGTCGTCCGACAGCACGTCGGTGCGGCCCGGCTCCAGCGCACCCAGCAGGCAGTTGAAGTTGACCAGCCCCTTGCGCAGCAACGGCCGCAGCACGGGCGGCTGGCGATTGGGATTGAGGGCGTTGCCGCCGGGATAGTCCAGCGGCAGGCTCAGCGCGAAGGCCAGGCCCTCTTGCACTTCGGCCACGCCCTGGCGCACCTTTTCGGGCGTGAGCAGGTTCAGGCGGCCCAGCTGGTCATGCGGGCCGAAGTCGCCCCAGGTGGAGCCGGCGGGCCGATGCTGCCAGCGGGGGTTGGTGGGCTGCGGGTCCATGCGGTCTCCTTGATTGCGCCCAGGACCTCAGCGCGCCAGGAACGCGGCCAGCGCGGCGTCGAACGCGGCCGGCGCTTCCAGGTTGGACAGGTGCGATGCCGGCACTTCGGCCAACTGCGCGCCCGCGATGACGGCCTGCATGGCCTGCGCATCGGCCACCGTGGTCACGGGGTCGGCGCTGCCGGCGATCAGCAGCGTGGACACGCTGATGGCACGGATGGCGCTGCGCAGGTCGGCCTGGGCCAGGGCCTCGCAGCAGGCGGCATAGCCCTCGGGGGCCATGCCGGCGATCCAGCCCTGGGCGCGCTGCACCAAGGCGGGCTGCGCAGCCACGAAGGCATCGGTGAACCAGCGGCTGGGCGACGATGCGGCCAGTTCGGCCATGGCCGCCGTGCCCTTCTCGCGGACCAGCGCGGCGCGCGATGTCCAGCCCTCGGCCGTGCCGATCTTCGCGGCGCTGTTGGCCACCACCAGGTGGTTCAGCCGCGCGGGGGCATTCACGCCCAGCCACAGGCCGGTGAGGCCGCCCATCGAGATGCCGCAGAAGCTGGCGCGCTCGATGGCCAGCGCATCGAGCAGCGCCAGCACGTCGCTGCCCAGCTGGTCGACCGTGTACGGGCCGGGTGAGGCCACGCTCGCGCCGTGGCCGCGCGTGTCGTAGCGCAGCACGCGGTGCGTGGTGGCGAAGCGCGCGGCTTGCGCGTCCCACATCTCCAGGGTGGTGCCCAGGGAGTTGGACAGCACCAGCACGGGTGCGCCTTCGGGACCGTCGAGGCGCACGCGGAAGGCGCCGGCGGGGGTATGGAGGGTGGCGGTGGACACGGGCTTGATTTACTGGGGTTTGGCAGCGGGCCGATCAGACGCGTTCAAGCACCACGGCGATGCCCTGCCCCACGCCGATGCACATGGTGGCCAGCGCGTAGCGCCCCCCCGTGGCATGCAGGCGGTTCACGGCCGTGGTGGCCAGGCGCGCGCCACTGGCGCCTAGCGGATGGCCCAGCGCGATGGCGCCGCCCCAGGCGTTCACGCGCGCGTCGTCGTCCTGCAGGCCCAGTTGGCGCAGCACGGCGATGCCTTGCGCGGCGAAGGCCTCGTTGAGTTCGATCACATCGAGCTGATCGAGCGTGAGGCCCGTCAGCTGCAACACCTTCTGCGTGGCCGGTGCGGGACCGATGCCCATCACGCGCGGGGCCACGCCGGCCGTGGCCATGCCGACCACGCGGGCCTTCGGCGTGAGGCCGTGCCGGGCGGCGCTCGCCTCATCGGCCAGCAGCAGCGCGCAGGCGCCGTCGTTCACGCCGCTGGCGTTGCCGGCCGTCACCGTGCCGCCTTCGCGCACCACGGGCTTGAGCTTGGCCAGCGCTTCCAGGCTGGTCTCGCGCGGGTGCTCGTCCTGGTCCACGGTGACGGGCTCGCCCTTCTTCTGCGGCACCTGCACGGGCGTGATCTCGCGTGCCAGATGGCCGGCCTGCTGGGCGGCCACGGCCTTGCGCTGGCTGGCGAGGGCCATGCGGTCCTGTGCTTCGCGCTCGATGCCGTAGTCGTCGGCCACGTTCTCGGCCGTCTCGGGCATCGAATCCACACCGTACTGCGCCTTCATGAGCTTGTTGACGAAGCGCCAGCCGATGGTGGTGTCATACACCGCATTGGCGCGGCTGAAAGCGGTTTCGGCCTTCGGCATCACGAAGGGGGCGCGGCTCATGCTCTCCACGCCGCCGGCGATCATGAGGCCCGCCTCGCCGGACTTGATGGCGCGCGCGGCCGTGCCCACGGCGTCCAGGCCCGAGCCGCACAGGCGGTTGATGGTGGCGCCGGGCACGTCGATCGGCAGGCCGGCCAGCAGCGCGGACATGCGGGCGACGTTGCGGTTGTCTTCGCCGGCCTGGTTGGCGCATCCGTAGAGCACGTCCACCACGGCGGCCCAGTCCACGGTCGGGTTGCGGGCCATCAGCGCCTTGAGCGGGATGGCGCCCAGGTCGTCGGTGCGCACGCTGGACAGGGCACCGCCGTAACGGCCGAAAGGCGTGCGGATGGCGTCGCAGATGAAGGCTTGCGTCATGGTCTTTGTCTCCAGGGTGTGTGTCGGTAAAGGCGCCGCGGCAGCCGGGGTCAGGCGTGCGATGGCCGGATGGGCAGGCCCACGAGGCGTTCGAGTTCGGCAGGGTCGAGGCCCGGCACGGCATCGATCAGCACCAGCCCCTCGGGCGTGCAGGCCAGCGTGGCCAGGTCGCTGTAGATGCGCTTGACGCAGCCGATGCCGGTCAGCGGGTAGGTGCATTGGGGCACGACCTTGGACTGGCCCTGCTTGGTGAGCAGGTCCATCATCACCCAGGTCTGCTTGGCACCGATGGCCAGGTCCATGGCGCCGCCCACGGCGGGGATGGCGCCGGGCTCGCCCGTGCTCCAGTTGGCCAGATCGCCCGTGGCGCTGACCTGGAAAGCGCCCAGCACGCAGATGTCCAGGTGGCCGCCGCGCATCATGGCGAAGCTGTCGGCATGGTGGAAGTACGCACCGCCCGCCAGCAGCGTGACGGGTTGCTTTCCGGCGTTGATGAGGTCGTAGTCCTCGTCGCCCGCGGCCGGCGCCGGGCCCATGCCCAGGATGCCGTTCTCGCTTTGCAGGATGACTTCGCGGCCCGGCGGAATGTGATTGGCCACCAGCGTGGGCTGGCCGATGCCCAGGTTGACGTAGGCACCGTCGTGGATGTCCTGCGCCACGCGGGCGGCCAGTTCGTCTTTGCTTCTTTTTTGATAGCTGCTCACGCTAGCTCCTGTTGCGCTGGGGGCCATTTTCATGCTGACTTCTTGAAGCCGCCGGCCTGGGTGGCCACGCGGTCGATCCGCACCACGTGGCTCACGTAGATGCCAGGCGTGACGACGGCCTCGGGGTCGAGCGCACCCAACTCCACCACCTCGTGCACCGTGGCCACGGTGCGCCGCGCGGCGGTGGCCATGACGGGGCCGAAGTTGCGGGCAGACATGCGGTAGGTGAGGTTGCCCCAGCGGTCGCCCCGCTCGGCCTTGATCAGCGCCACGTCGCCCTGGATGGGGTACTCCAGCACGTACTGCTTGCCGCCGATCTCGCGCGTCTCCTTGCCTTTGGCCAGCTCCGTGCCGTAGCCCGTGGGACAGAAGAAGGCGCCGATGCCGGCCCCGGCCGCCCGCAGGCGCTCGGCCAGATTGCCCTGGGGGACCAGTTCCAGCTCCAGCTGGCCGGAGCGGTACAGGCCGTCGAATACGTGGCTGTCTACCTGGCGGGGAAAGCTGCAGATGATCTTGCGCACCCGCCCGGCCTTGAGCAGCGCGGCCAGGCCCACGTCGGCATTGCCGGCGTTGTTGTTGACCACGGTGAGGTCGCGCGCGCCCTGCTCGATCAGCCCGTCGATCAATTCGCCGGGAATGCCGGCGGTGCCGAAGCCGCCGATCAGCACGGTGGTGCCATCCTGAATGCCCGACAGGGCCTGGGCCACGGAATCCGCAATCTTGTTGATCATGGGGAAAGGAGAAGCCTAAAGGTGAGAATTCGGGTCCCGCCAGAGCGGCCGGGTTTTTGTTCGCATATAGAACAAATGTTCGTATAATGAATTTTAGGACCAAATGCTTATGAGCGATACCCCCGCGGAGACTGGTGATAACCCTAGGCCGGGCGACAGCTATGTGCAGTCGTTCGCCCGTGGGCTGGAGGTGATCCGCTCGTTCAGCGCCACCGCGCCGCAGCAGACGCTGAGCGAAGTGGCCGCCCGCACGGGCCTCACGCGCGCCGGGGCGCGGCGCATCCTGCTCACCTTGCAGACGCTGGGGTATGTGGAAAGCGATGGGCGGCTGTTCCGGCTGACCCCGCGCATCCTGGACCTGGGCTTTGCCTACCTGTCGTCCATGCCGATCTGGGATCTGGCCGAGCCGACGATGGAAGCGCTGGTGGATCAGGTGCACGAATCCTGCTCGGCCGCCGTGCTGGACGGCAGCGACATCGTCTACGTGCTGCGCGTGCACACCCACAAGATCATGAGCACCAACCTGGGCGTGGGCTCGCGCCTGCCCGCCTTCTGGACGTCGATGGGCCGCGTGCTGCTGGCCGGCCAGCCCGACGCCGACGTGGCCGCCCTGCTGCCGAGGGTGCCGCGCCAGCGGCTCACGCCCCACACCCTGCTGGACGACGACGCCCTGCTCGCTGCCGTGCGACAGGCCCGTGCGCAGGGCTGGTGCCTGATCAACCAGGAGCTGGAAGAGGGCCTGATCTCGGTCGCCGCGCCGCTGCGCAACCGGGCCGGGGAGACGGTGGCGGCGCTCAACATCAGCGGGCAGGCCAACCGGACCAGCGCCGAGATGATGCAGGCCGAACTGCTGCCGGCCCTGCTCAAGGCGGCCGAAGCCATTTCGCGCACGCTGGGCACGCGCCGCTGACCGGCGGGCCGCTGTGGAATTTTTCCCACAGCCCGCCCGCGAAGCCCCCAAAAAAGAAACCGCGCCCCGGGCCACTCGCAATTAGTGGTTACGATTAATGACAAATAGGCAGACTGCTGTCGCCACTCCCCCCTCTGTCGTTTCCAGGAAGTCCCTTCCATGAAAAATCTCAAACTGGGCGTGCGCCTGGGCCTCGGCTTCGGCGTGGTGCTCCTGCTCATGGCCATCATCACCGGCATGAGCCTGTACCGGCTGGCTGACCAGGACGAAGCCTCGCAGCAACTCATCAACGACCTTTATCCGAAAGCGGCGGCCAGCCAGCAGCTTTCGTACCTCACGATGGATACGGCACGCCTGGTGCGCAACCTGATCATCCTGGCGGATGAAAAGGCCATGGCGCCCAACAAGGCGGCACTGGACAAGAACGTGGCCTCGATCGGCACGTTGATCGGCACGCTGGAGAAGCTGGCCGAAACCGCGGAAGAGCGGGCGCTCATCCAGGACATCAAGACCCAGAGCGCGACTTACATCGCTTTCAGTCAGGACGTGGCGGCGCTCGGCATCCAGAACAAGAACGAGGAGGGCCAGCAACTGCTGTTCGGCCCGCGCTATGCCATCCAGGGCACGTACCTGGCCACCTTGAAGAAGATGGTGGAACTGGAAGAAAAGAACATGCGGGACGGCGGCGCGGCAGCCCACGCAGCGTATCTCAGCGCCCGCATGATCGTCTGGGCCGTGGCACTCATCGCCGCGCTGATCGGCGCGGTCTTCGCCTTCTTCATCACCCGCTCCGTCACGGCCCCCTTGCAGGACGCCGTGGACGCCGCCGACCGCGTGGCCGACGGCAACCTGAGCGTCCCGATCGTGGCGCAATCCCGGGACGAAACCGGCGCCCTGCTGACCGCCTTGCAGCGCATGCAGAGCAACCTGGTGCAGACCGTGGGCACCGTGCGCGGCAATGCCGAGAGCGTGGCCACCGCCAGCGCGGAGATCGCCCAGGGCAACAACGACCTGAGCCAGCGCACCGAGCAGCAGGCCTCGGCCCTGGAAGAGACCGCCGCCTCGATGGAGCAGCTGGGCAGCACCGTGCGCCAGAACGCCGACAACGCCCGCCAGGCCAACCAGCTCGCGCAGGACGCGAGCGACGTCGCGGTGAAGGGCGGCGAGGTGGTCAACCAGGTGGTGGACACCATGAAGGGCATCAACGACAGCTCGCGCAAGATCTCGGACATCATCTCCGTGATCGACGGCATTGCCTTCCAGACCAACATCCTGGCGCTCAACGCCGCCGTGGAAGCCGCCCGCGCGGGCGAGCAGGGCCGCGGCTTTGCCGTGGTGGCCAGCGAGGTGCGCAGCCTGGCCGGACGCTCGGCCGATGCCGCCAAGGAAATCAAGAACCTCATCAGCGCCAGCGTGGAGCGCGTGGAACAGGGCACGGCCCTGGTGGACCAGGCCGGTGCCACCATGCAGGAGGTGGTGACCTCCATCCGCCGAGTGACCGCCATCGTGGGCGAGATCAGCGCGGCCAGCCGCGAGCAGAGCGATGGCGTCGCCCAGGTCGGCGAAGCCGTGGTGCAGATGGACCAGGCCACCCAGCAGAACGCCGCCCTGGTCGAGCAAAGCGCGGCCGCAGCCTCGGGCTTGCGCGTGCAGGCGGACCAACTGGTGCAGGCCGTGGCCGTATTCAAGCTGGCCCCCGGCAGCGGCATGGCAGCGCCGCGCCCTGCGGTAATGGCCCCGCCTGCCTCGGCGCCGGTTCGCCCGACGGCCGCCTTGCCCGCACAGGCGGCCACAGCAGCCCGGCCCACGCCCAAGACCGCGCCCTCCCGGCTGTCGGCTCCCGCCGCCAAAGCGCCGGCGGGCAAGGCCCCCGCGGCCCCCGCGGCCCCCACGGCCCCCGCCCCGAAGCCCCGCGCCATCGCCGCGCCCCCCGCCGCCGCCGCCGCAGCAACGCCCGCAGCAGGCGGCAAGCACAACTCCGACGACTGGGAGACCTTCTGACAGCTTGCGGCCGGCCGCGCCGGCGATGCGGGGCGCAGCGGCGCACCGCATGCCGGAATGCACGGTTTCCTCCCGTGCAACCCCTGCCTGAAACCCGCTTTGCCCGTGCTACGCTGGCTGCCATGTTCAATCCGTCCCAAGCCGATGTGCGGCGCTTTTTCTGCGCCGTGTACGCCAAATCCCAGGCCGGCCAGCCCATGGAAGCCATCGAGACCCTGGCCAGCCTGTGGATCGCAGAGCACCCCGAATACCACGCCGATCTGGCCGATGTCGATGCAGCCCTGGCCCGCAACTACGACGAGACGCCGGACCGCACCAACCCCTTCCTGCATCTGTCCATGCACCTGTCGATCAGCGAGCAGTGCAGCATCGACCAGCCCCGCGGCATCCGCCAGGCGGTCGAACTGCTGGCCGCCCGCAAGGACTCGCTGCTCGATGCGCACCATGCCGCCATGGAATGCCTGGGACAGATGCTGTGGGAAAGCCAGCGTTCCGGCCGCCCGCCCGATGGCGATGCATATGTCGCCTGCGTGCAGCGGCGCGCCACCCGGGACTGAGGGCTCACCGCCTGCCGCACGCCGCCATGTCCAGAACCGCCCTCCAGATCGCTGACCGGCTGGCAGCGTCGCCCGCCGCCGCGGCAGCTCCTCGGGCCAGGCCGCACCGTGCACGGTGCCCACGCACCCGCGGTGCCCTCGCACCCGACCAGGGGGCCTGACATGCGCCGGTGGCAGATTTCGCTGCGCACCGCAATTGCCGTCCCGTTCGCCGTGCTGTTCGCGGCTACCGTGGCATTGCATGCCTTCACGCAGCAGCGGCAGATCGGCCACCTGATCGACCAGGAAAGCGTGCGGCTGCTGGACGCCGTGACGCTCACCGCCCGGGACCGGCTGTCGCGCTTTCTCTCCCGGCCCTTCGAGATCCAGCGCGACATCGCCGATGCGATCGGCCGCCACGGCCTGTACCAGCCGGGCGACATGCGGCCCATCCACGAACACCTGCGCGCCGTGTTCGACGCCCTGTACCGCGACGAGCGGCAGATCAGCCTGCTGAGCTTCGGCAGCCGCGACGGCGAATACACCGGCATGCGCCGCGAAGCGGACGGCTTTCGGCTCATCCTCAAGGACCGCTCCACCGAGGGCCTGATGCACGTGTACCAGAGCGGCACGCCCGACGCGGTGTCTGCCTCGTTCCGCGGCTACGACCCGCGCATCCGGCCCTGGTATGTGCCCGTGGCCCGGTCCGGGCGCGCGGGCTGGTCGCCGATCTACACCACGGCAGGAGAGCGCGCCGATGTGACCATCTCGGCCGCCTCCGCCGTGATCGCCAGCGGCCAGATGGTGGGCGTGATGGAGGCCGATGTGCGCCTGGACACGCTCAACCAGTTCCTGCGGGACGACCCCTTGCGCGGGAACGGCCACATCTTCATCCTGGACACGGAGCAGCGGCTGGTGGCGCAGTCCGAGGGCGGCTCGGTGCTGTCGGAGCAGCCCGCCCCGCGCGGCGGAGAGCGGGAGCGGCTCACCGCCGGCCGGAGCGCCAGCGCGCCCATTCGCGCCGCCGCCGCCGCCCTGCCCCACGCCCGCTCCGATGCGGGCATCGACTTTCAGTTCGCGCACAACGGCGAACGCTACTTCGCCCGCGTGACCCCGTTCACGCAGCAGCCCGGCATCGACTGGCGCATCGTCGTGCTGCTCCCAGAATCCGACCTGCTGGGCGACACGCGCGTCATCAGCCGCCGCTCCATTCTGGCGGCGAGCGGCATCGCCCTGCTCGGGCTGCTGCTGGGGCTGTGGGCGGTGCAGCGCGTGGCGCGCCCCATCCTGCTCACGGCCGACGCCGCCAACCGCCTGTCGCGCGGCGACTGGGAACCGGGCCTGCTGCCGCACACCAGCGCACTGCGCGAGACCACGACGCTCATCCAGGCCTTCAACCAGATGGCCGACCGGCTGCGCCAGTCCTTCCAGCAGATGCGCGAGCAGTTGCTGAGCGACCCCCTCACCCGCCTGCTCACCCGGCGCGGCCTGCTGGAGAAAGCCGACTGGAAATCCCCGCGCTGGGCCGTGCTGAGCCTGGTGGGGCTGGATGCGTTTCGCGCCATCAACGACAGCGTGGGCTTCGGCACCGGCGACCGGCTGATGCAGGCCATCGCGGAGCGCATGCGCCAGCACCTGCCAGCCACCGTGCTGATGGCCCGGCTGGGCGGCGACGAATTCGCGCTGCTGCACCTGGACGGGCACGCGGTGGCGGAAGACACCATCGGCAAGGCCGTGCTGGGCCTGTTCTCCACCCCGTTTTCCGTGGGGGCGGACGAGGTCATGCTCAATGCCTCGGTGGGCGTGGTCGCGGGCTCGCTGGCGGGCGAGCATCTGGCGGAATGGCTGCGCAACGGCAGCATCGCGCTGGGCGAGGCCAAGCGGCGCGGCCGCAACCAGTGCGTGGTGTTCGAGCCCTGCATGGTCGAGCAGTCGATGGAGCGCACGCGGCTCGCCATCGAACTGCGCCAGGCGCTGGAAAAAGGCCAGTTCCTCGTGCACTACCAGCCCGTGATCGACCTGGCCAGCGGGCGCGTCACAGGGGCGGAAGCCCTGGTGCGATGGAACAGCCCCACGCGCGGGCTGGTGCCGCCCGGCACGTTCATTCCCATCGCCGAGGAATCCGACCTCATCCTGGCCCTGGGCGACTGGGTGCTGCGCGCGGCCACGCAGGCCATCGCGGACCAGTTGCCCCGTCTGCCGGAGGGATTCGACATCCATGTGAACGTGTCCGCGCGCCAGCTCATCCAGTCGGACTTTCCCGCCACGCTGCAGCAGGTGCTGCGCGACAGCAGACTTCCGCCGGACCACCTCACGCTGGAGCTGACCGAATCGGTGCTGATCGAAGACGACGGCGTGACGCAGGCGCGCCTGGCCGCCATCCGCGCGCTGGGCGTGAAGATCGCCATCGATGATTTCGGTACGGGGTATTCCTCGCTGGCGTATCTGAGCCGGCTGCCGTTCGACTGCCTGAAGATCGACCAGCGCTTCGTGCGCAACCTGCTGCACTCGCCCCAGGACGCGGCCATCGTGACCGCCGTGCTCCACATCGCCAAGGGGTTCGGCGTGGCCGTGGTGGCCGAGGGCGTGGAAACCGAGGGCGAGGCCCGCCAATTGCGCGCCATGGGCTGCGCCCAGGCCCAGGGCTACCACTTCGGCCGGCCGGCACCGCTGGAACTTCTGGACCTGTCCCCGCGCGAGTGAGGGGCCGCCAGGCGCCGGACGGGCCTGCAGCGCCGGCTATGCGGCGGCGCCCAGGCGCTTCAGAGAAACAAGGCCTGCGCTGGACACCTGCAGTTCAATCTGCGCGTTCTCGGACCCGGCCGGGACGGTCATCGTCGCCCCGTCCTGGCCCAGCCGCGCCGACCGCAGGTCATTCGCGGCCAGCACCGCCATCGCCTGCTGAAGGGCCGTGTCGACGATCCGCGCGGCCGCCGCGCCGGTCTCACCCCGGTACTTGGTGCCCTCGACAATGCACCGAACGCCCTCGGACGGCCGGGAAAAGCCGATGCGCCTGCCCATTGCCAGCCAGCTGTGCACCGCCATCCGCACCTCCGCCGGCGCCGTCGGCACCGCACTCAGCACCGGACCATCGAGCGCGCCGAGAAGTGCCGGCAGCAAGGCGTACAGCGCCGCTTGCGCCACCTCGCTGCGTTGTGCCGCGGACGCCTGCGCAAGTTCGGGCAGATGGGCCGCCAGGTGCAAATAGACGCGGTAGTAGTCGGCGAACTCGCGGGGCGTGCGCGCCTGATCCACGCCGAATGTCGCGGCCTCCGACTGCAGCGGCTGCGAGGGCGCGGGCCCGCCAAAGGATCCGCCCGGCAATTCGCACAGCGCCACCCAGTCCATGAAATCGATGCACTGGAACACCGGGGCCCCCGCCACGCCCAGCGAGGCCAGGAACGCCTGCGCATTGCGCAGGTCCGCGGCGGTGAGCAGCCGATGCTCTTGCAGGACGCGCTGGACCTGCGCGACCACTGCAGGGCTGGCATCGCCGGCTTCGGCAAGCGCCAGGGTGCGAAGGTCGCTCAATCCCAGCGTCATCAGCTTGACCGGGCTGACCGCCAGCCCCAAGCGGGGCAGCAGCGCCATGGGAGACCCGTGCAGGCCTTTCTGCGTGCCATCCAGCAGGGCGGTCTCATCGGGGAAGTGGTAATGGGCCCCGGGCGAAGCGATGGCCCAGTCCAGCCATTGCAGCCCGCCATCCACGAAAGCCAGGGCCAGCCGGCCCGACTCCGACAGGGCAGAGGAATTCTGTATTGGGCGATTGGCGACGGAAATGCTCATGCGTTGGCCTCATGGAGATGCGTTGATGGGATGGAACGAAAGACAGGGCACACCAAAATATAACGCCCCTCCACGCCGATCCGGACCTCCATCGGCCCTGCTGCGCACCCGCCCCGGGGCATGGCCTGAGCCATCTTCCAGCCAAAGAAAAACCCGCCAGAAGGCGGGTTGGGATGGACAGCCGCGGGGCGAGGCCCCGACGCGCGACGGTCAGCGAAAACGCGACTGCGGCACCACCTGCAGCTCGCCGTCGAGCGAACCGATGTAGCCCGCCAGCGCCTTCAGCTCGGCATTCGTGAACTGCTTGGCAATGCCCGCCATGATGGCGTTGGAGCGGCCCAGGTGCGCGTTGTTCGGGTCGGCCTTGTAGGCCTTGAGCGCCACGAACAGATAGTCCGCATGCTGGCCTGAAATCTTGGGATACGACGGATCGATGGGCTTGGCGAAGTTATCGCCGTGGCAGGACACGCACGCGCCCTTTTGCAGCAGCTGCGCCACCTGCACGCTCGGCTCGCGCGTGGGCTTGGCCGGCAGGTTGGCGCCCTCGCGCACCTGGGCCGCGTAGTACGCGGACACATCGGCGATGTCCTGGTCGGTGAGCGAGTCGGCAATGCCGCGCATCGTCGGGTGCTTGCGGTCGCCCTTCTTGTAGGCGTTCAGGGCCGCAGCGATGTAGCGCTCGCCCTGCCCCGAAATCATGGGCACCTTGTGCACTTCGGGAAAGCTGGCCTGGTAGCCCGGAATGCCGTGGCAACCGATGCACATGGCGACCTTGCCCTGGCCCGCCTTGGCATCGCCCTTGGTCTCCTGGGCCTGCGAAACCGCGGTCACGCAAGCGACAGCCAGGGCAAATATCGTGGTCAACTTCTTGTTCATTTTGCGCGCACAATCTCGTGGAAGTTTGTCGGTGCTCGGGCAGAAAACGATTATAGCCAGCGCCTTTCCAGGCCTTTTATCAACGATTACCCTATTTACGGCCCATGAAATTCCAAGGCTCACAGAGTTACGTTGCCACCCAGGACCTGATGCTCGCAGTGAATGCGGCCATCACCTTGCAGCGCCCGCTGCTCGTCAAGGGCGAGCCCGGCACCGGCAAGACCATGCTGGCCGAAGAGGTCTCGCGCGAGCTGGGCATGCCGCTCCTGCAGTGGCACATCAAGTCCACCACCAAGGCGCAGCAGGGGCTGTACGAATACGACGCCGTGAGCCGCCTGCGCGACAGCCAGTTGGGCGATGCCGACAGCAGCGAGCGCGTGAAGGACATCCGCAACTACATCGTGCAGGGCGTGCTGTGGCAGGCCTTCACCGCGGACCAGCCTGTGGCGCTGCTGATCGACGAGATCGACAAGGCCGACATCGAATTCCCGAACGACCTGCTGCGCGAGATCGATCGCATGGAGTTCTACTGCTACGAGACGCGCGAACTCATCCGCGCCAAGCACCGGCCGCTGGTCTTCATCACGTCCAACAACGAAAAAGAGCTGCCCGACGCGTTCCTGCGCCGCTGCTTCTTCCACTACATCAAGTTCCCCGAAGCCGAGACGATGCGCAAGATCGTCGACGTGCACTTTCCCACGCTCAAGGCCGAACTGCTCGCCGTGGCGATGAAGACGTTCTACGACGTGCGCGGCCTGCCGGGCCTCAAGAAGAAGCCGTCCACCAGCGAACTCATCGACTGGCTCAAGCTGCTCGTGGCCGAAGACATTCCGCTCGAAGCCCTGCAAAGCGCCGACCAAAAGGTCTCCGTGCCGCCGCTGGTGGGTGCCCTGCTCAAGAACGAACAGGACGTGGGCCTGTTCGAGAAGCTGGTCTTCATGAACCAGCGCAACCGATGAAGGGCCCGAGATGAGCAGCGCACGCCGCCTGCTGATGGAAGGCCTGTCCGACGCCGTGGGCTTCGTGGGCGGAGCGCTCGCGGGCTACTGGATCGGCCGCCTGCTGGGCTTCGACATCTTCACCTCGGGCTACGGCCCGTCCAGCCTCGCGGGCATCGCCCTCGTGGGCCTGGGCGGCG
Organism: Acidovorax sp. SUPP1855; assembly: GCF_030158955.1. Lineage (NCBI taxonomy): Bacteria > Pseudomonadati > Pseudomonadota > Betaproteobacteria > Burkholderiales > Comamonadaceae > Acidovorax > Acidovorax sp. SUPP1855. The sequence goes on from NZ_BQXI01000027.1 coordinate 19,386, forward strand.
GCTTCGGCCTGCAGGCGGCACGGCGCTGGCGCGCCAGCCGCGCACCCAGCGACAAGGAGTGATTCTTTCCATGGCTTTCGTCGAACCCGTCACCCTGCGCGATCGCGGCATCCGCCTGGAGCCCCTCGCGCTGTCGCATGAAGAGGGCCTGCGCGCCGCGGCCACCGATGGCGCGCTTTGGACGCTGCGCATCACCTCCGTCCCCGAGCCGCAGGACGTGCGCGCCTACATCGAGGCCGCCCTGGCCGGCCGCGAGCAAGGCCACCGCTTCGCCTTCGCCGTGGTGCAGGAAGACACCGGCAAAGTGCTGGGCACCAGCAGCTACCACGACATCGTGCCGGCTGTGAAGCGCGTGGAGATCGGCTTCACCTGGTATGCCAAGAGTGTGCAGCGCACGCATGTCAACACCACGTGCAAGCTGCTGCTGCTGGGCCACGCCTTCGACACGCTGGGCTGCCACGTGGTGGGCTGGCGCACCGACAACTACAACTTCGCCTCGCAGCGCGCCATCGAGCGCCTGGGCGCAAAAAAAGACGGCGTGCTGCGCGGCCACGCGCTGCGCCGCGACGGCACCATCCGCGACACGGTGATGTACAGCATGCGCTCGGGCGAATGGCCGGAAGCCAAAGCCCAGTTGCTATACCTTTTGCAGCAGCACGCCCTAGTGGAATAAGCGCCAGAGGGCTAAAAGGCTTCAACCCATGCTGATCGACTTCTTCTACACCCTGCGCGCCGGCCAGTTGCCGGTGTCGGTGAAGGAATACCTCACCCTTCTGGAGGCCCTGCAGGCCGGCGTGGTGGGCCCGAACTCGGACGACGCCTGGAGCCTGGACGACTTCTACCACCTCGCGCGCACCGTGCTCGTGAAGGACGAGAAGCACTTCGACAAGTTCGACCGGGCTTTCGGCGCCTACTTCAAGGGCGTGGAGATGGTGGCCGACTTCCGCAAGGACATCCCTGCCGACTGGCTGCGCAAGATCCTGGAGCGCGAGCTCACGCCCGAGCAGAAGGCCGCCATCGAGAAGATGGGCTGGGACGAGCTGATGGAGATGCTCAAGAAGCGCCTGGAAGAGCAGAAGGAGCGCCACGAGGGCGGCAACAAGTGGATCGGCACGGGCGGCACCAGCCCGTTCGGCCACGGCGGCTACAACCCGCAGGGCGTGCGCATCGGCGGCGCCGGCAAGAACAAGAGCGCCGTGAAGGTGTGGGACCAGCGTGCCTACAAGGACTACGACGACACGCAGGAACTGGGCACGCGCAACATCAAGGTGGCGCTGCGGCGGCTGCGCAAGTTCGCTCGCGAAGGGCACGAGATGGAGCTGGATCTGCCGGACACCATCCGCAGCACGGCGGCGAATGCGGGCTACCTGGACATCAAGATGGTCCCCGAGCGCCACAACAACGTGAAGGTGCTGCTGCTCATGGACGTGGGCGGCACCATGGACGAGCACGTGCAGCGCGTGGAAGAGCTCTTTTCCGCGGTGAAGACGGAGTTCAAGCACCTGGAGTTCTATTACTTCCACAACTGCGTATACGACTTCATGTGGAAGAACAACCGCCGCCGCTTCGCCGAGAAGTTTCCGACCTGGGACATCATCCGCAAGTACAACAAGGACTACAAGCTCATCTTCGTGGGCGATGCCACCATGAGCCCCTATGAGATCCTGCAGCCCGGCGGCAGCGTGGAATACGACAACGAAGAGGCCGGCGCCGAGTGGCTGCAGCGCCTGATCCATGCCTTTCCTCGGTTCGCCTGGATCAACCCCGAGCCGCAGGGTGTGTGGCAGTACCGGCAAAGCATCGGCATCATCCAGCAGATCGTGGGCCAGCGCATGTACCCGCTGTCGCTCAAGGGCCTGGAAGAAACCATGCGGCTGCTGTCCAAGTGACCGCCTGACCGCCGGGACCACCCAGCGCGCGCCGCTGTCTGACAGCGGCGGTGCGTTTTTCAGGCCATAGTGCCCCCAATTGCCGTTGCGCACCCCGGATGCGACGGCCTGGCAGCACTCCCTTCCAGCCCCACAAAGCCCTCTTCTACGTGTCCCTCCCCGCAACGCATTCTTCGAGACGATTTCCGACGCCGGCCTTGTGGCCGGCGTTGCTGCTTTCGAGCCTGGTGGCCCTGCAGGGCTGCAGCCTGCTGCCGGGCGCCAAGGAAGGCACGGTGGACAACAACACCATCCAGTCCGATGCCGGTGCCGGCACCGGGCCCGATGCGTTCTCGCTCGAAGTGCGCGCACCCGATGCCGTGCGCGAATACCTCACGCGGCACATGGAGCTGCAGCGCTTTCGCCAGCTGCCCGACCTGCAGTCGAGCGAGATCACCCGCCTGCTGGGCGCGGCCGAGTCCAACGCGCGAGAGTTGCTCGGCACCCTGGGCTATTTCAGCCCCACGCTCACCATCACGATGCAGGAGACGCCCGGCGCCACCGGCGCGCCGCGCACCATCACCGTGGAGGTGGAGCCCGGCCCGCAGACCCGCGTGGCCCGCGCCGACATCGATTTCACCGGCGCCGAGGCCGATTCGCCCCAGTTCGCCAACCGACGCGCGCGCGTGCAGCGCAGCTGGTCGCTCGCACCCGGCCAGCCCTTCACGCAGGACGCCTGGGACGGCGCCAAATCCCAGGGCCTGCGCCAATTGCAGGCCACCCGCTATCCCACCGCCAGCATCGCCAAGAGCCGCGCGGAAATCGACGCCGACCGCAACGAAGCCCAGCTGGGCGTGACCTACGACCCCGGACCGCCCTACCGCTTCGGCGCGCTGCGCGTGCAGGGCGGCGAGCGCTACAGCGCCGACGGTGCGCGCCGCATCGCCCGGCTGCCCACGGGCGCCGACTACAGCGAAGCCCAGTTGCTCGATGCGCAGATGCGGCTGGCCAGCAGCGGCTACTACGACGCCGTGTTCCTCTCGCTGGAAACCGACGGCACCGACCCGCAGGCCGCGCCCGTGGTGGCCCAGGTGCGCGAGGCACCCCTGCAGAAGGTGGTGTTCGGCGTGGGCCTGTCGACCGACAGCGGCCCGCGGCTGAGCGTGGACCACATCCACAACCAGTTGCCCGGCATCGGCTGGCGCGCCGTCAGCAAGGTCTCGGTGGACCGCAAGAACAAGCTGCTGTCCACCGACTGGACCGACCTGCCCGGCGAGGACGGCTGGCGCTGGTTCACCGGCGCGCAGGTGCAGCGCGAGACCACGGGCGACTACGAGGTCAACAGCAGCCGCCTGCGGGGCGGCCGCAGCAAGAGCACCGACCACATCGACCGCAGCTATTTCCTGCAGCACGACACCGCCAAGAGCCAGGGCACGGACGCGCCCCCCTCCAGCGCGGCCATCAGTGCCAACTACGGCTGGACGGGCCGCTACTTCAACAACACCACCAATCCCACGCGGGGCTTCGGCCTGGCCGCGGAGTTGGGCGTGGGCACCACGCTGCGGCCCGAGCGCGACCCGTTCGTGCGGGCCTACCTGCGGTGGCAGTCGTTCTACCCCATGGGCCGCGTGGACATGGGCGAAGGCGTCACCCGCACCAGCCGGCTGGCCCTGCGCGCCGAAGGCGGCGCAGTGCTTGCGCGCCGCGCGGCCGAGATCCCGGTGACCACGCTGTTCCTGACCGGGGGCGACACCACGGTGCGCGGCTACGGCTACCGCGAGATCGGGGCGCGCACCTCCAACGGCCAGCTGTATGGCGGCCGCTACCTGACCGTGGCCAGCGCCGAATGGCAGCGGCCGATCGAGTTCCGCGGCAACCGCACCGATTTCGAAACCGCCATGTTCATCGATGCCGGCGCCGTGGCCGACCGCGCGGGCGACCTGGACCCGCGCGTGGGCGTGGGCGCCGGCCTGCGCTGGCGCAGCCCCGTGGGGCCGCTGCAGGCCGACGTGGCCTATGGCGTGCAGGCCAAGCAACTGCGGCTGCACCTGCGGCTGGGCTTCAGCTTCTGACCGCCATCTGAAAGACCCATGGCAACGCGCGCTCCCCGCAACCCCTACGCCGCCGCGGCGGCCCCCGTTCCCGCACCCCGGCGCCGGCGCGGCTGGCGCATCGCCGCCTGGACCCTCGCCGCGCTGCTGGCCCTGGTCGCCCTCGTCCTCGGTGCGGCCTGGTGGTGGGCCGGCGGCCAGGCCTCGCTGGCCACCACGCTGGACCGCGCGGCACGCTACCTTCCCGCCGACCAGCAACTCGAAACCCGCGACGTGACCGGCTCGCTGCGCGCCGGCGGCCACATCGGCTGGCTGCGCTGGAGCAGCCCCACGCTGGCGGTGGAAGTCAACGATGCACGCATTGCCTGGCAGCTGGCGCCCTTGCTGCAGCGCCAGCTCACGCTGGGCGAAGTGCATGCGGCCGAGGTCAAGATCATCCCGCAGGGCCCGCCCCGCACCGAACCCGACACGCCGCCACAGCCGCTGCAATCGCTGGAACTGCCGCTGCGCATCGACCTGCCGTTCCGCGTGGACAGCATCACCTGGGCCGCGCCCAGCCCTGTCTCCGCGCAGGGGCTGGCGGGCCACTACCGCTACGACGGCACCCACCACCGGCTGGCGCTGGACAGCGTGGCCTTCGCTCAGGGCCACTATTCCGGCCAGGCCACCGTGCAGGCCCAGGCGCCGATGGCGCTGGAGCTGAAGGCCGACGGCACCGTGCGCACGGCATCGCCGGGCGGCGGCGACGACATCGAAGCCAAGGCCCATGCCGAGGCCAGAGGCACGTTGGCCACCGCAGCCGCACGGCTGCAGATCACCGCCCAATTGCAGGCACAGGCCGCCGAGCCATTGACAGCGGCTCCGCCCGCAGCGGGAGCTTCCCGCCCCGGCCCTGCCCCATCCGCCAAACCCGCAAAACCCAACAAGCCCGCAGCCCGCCCCGCGGCGCCCGCCGAACCGATGCGTGCCGACGTGCAGGCCGAGATCGCACCCTGGGCTGCGCAGCCGGTGCTGCAGGCGCGCGCCGACGTCGAATCCCTGGATCTGGCCGCGCTGTGGCCGCAAGCTCCCGTGACCTCGCTGAGCGGGCAGTTGCGCGTGGACCCGGCCGCTGCTGCCGCACCCGGTGCCACCGCCGCGGGCTGGGCCATCGGTGCCCAATTGCGCAACGCCGTGCCGGGACCGTGGGACCAGCGCCGGCTGCCCCTGGAAAGCATCGATGCCCAGGCCGCCTTCGACGGCACGCAGTGGACCGTGCCCGACGCCACCGCGCGCATCGGCAACGGCAGCGTGGCGCTGCAGGGCCGCTTCACTCCCGCCACGCGCGCCATGGAAGGCCGTGCCGAAGTGCGAGGCCTGCGCCCCAGCGCCCTCTACAGCACCCTGGACTCCACCCCCGTCGCCGGGCAGGCGCAGGCCCGCAGCGAAGGCGGCGACGGCGAACCGCTGGTGCGCTTTTCCGCCGACCTGCGTGCCACCGGTGCCGCGGCACCCCGGCGTGCCGGCGTGCCGGCAGCTCTGCGCGTCGAGCGCCTGGCCACCGAAGGCACCTGGCAAGGCAGCCGGCTGGCGCTCGCCCGCCTGCAGCTCGATGCCCTGCAGGCGCAGGTGAATGCGCGGCAGTTGCAGATCGGCACGGCCGACCTGTCGGTCAAAGGACAGTTGCAGGCCACCGTGCCGGGTGCCACGGCCCAGATGGATGGCCAGATCGCTCCCCGGGCGGGCAACGGCCAATTGGAGTTGCGGGTGGCCGATGCGCAGCGCGTGCAGCGCTGGATCGAGTCCTTGCCCGGCCTGGCCACCGCCCTGCGCGGCGCATCCATGCAGGGCGACGCCCAGCTCACCACCCGCTGGAACGGCGGCTGGCAGACCCTGCAGCGTCAATTGCAGGCGGCGGGCCTGCTGGCCCCGGCCGCCGCAGGCACGGCCCGCGCCGCTGCCGGCGAGCGGTTCGAATGGCAGGCCCGGCTGGCCGCGCCGCGCTTCGACGTCTCCCTGCCCGCCAGCGGCTCGGCCGCGCCCATAGCCGTGCGGCTCACGGCGGTGCGCGCCGAACTTGCCGGCGGATTGCCCCAGTCCACGCTGTCGCTGGACGGCGAGGCACGCGTGGACCGACGCCGACTGGACCTGCGCCTGCGCGGCACCGCGGGCACGGCCGCCCCCGGGCAATGGAACGCGCAGATCACCGAGTTGCGTGCGCAGGCCCGCGACGAACAACTGCCCGGCCCCTGGACGGTGCAGTTCAACCAGCCGCTGTCCGTTGCTCTGCGCCAGTCGCCCAGCCTGCAGGTGGAGACCTCGGGCGGCCAGGCCACCGTCTCCGGCCCGGCGCCGGGGCAGGTCACGCTGCACTGGGAGCCCGTGCGCTTTGCCCAGGCCGCCAATGGCGCCATCGCCTTGCGCACGCAGGGTCGCCTGCAGGGGTTGCCCATGGCCTGGACCGAAGCGTTCGGCCCCCAAGGCCAGGAAGCCCTGCAGCGGCTGGGCCTGGCGGGCAACCTCGTGTTCGACGGCGACTGGGACGTGGATGCGGGCGACACCCTGCGCGCCAGTGCCAGCGTGCGGCGCGCCAGCGGCGACATCCGCGTGCTGGCCGGCAGCGCCGCGCCCGCCACGACGGTGGTGCACAGCAGCGGCCAGGGCCAGGGCGCCGGCCGCGCGCAGACGAGCGAAGGGCCCGGCACGCCAGCGGGCGTGCGGCAGGCCGAAGTGCAGCTGCAGGCCGAGGGCGACACCGTGCGTGCCCGTGTGCAGTGGGACAGCGAACGCGCCGGCCGCGTGCAGGCCGAGGGCAGCACCCGCCTGGCCCGTGCCGATGGCGGCTGGCAATGGCCTGCCGATGCACCGCTGGCCGCCACCGTGCGCGCCCAGCTGCCGGACGTGGGCGTGTGGTCCGCCCTGGCACCGCCGGGCTGGCGCGTGAAAGGCACGCTGGACGCCAATGTCGCCCTCGCCGGCAACCGCGCCGCGCCCCGCTGGAGCGGCACGCTCGGCGCCGACCAGCTGTCGGTGCGCTCGCTCATCGACGGCGTGGACCTGCAGGACGGGCGCCTGCGCGCCACGCTGAACGGCGACCGGCTCGACATCACCGAATTCCGCGTGAACGGCGGCCAGGGCAGCAACGCCCGCATCGCCGGCTTCAGCGGCAACCGCACGGCGGCCCCGCGCGACGGCGGCACGCTCACCGGCAAAGGCAGCGTGTCGTGGACCACGGGCGGCAGCGGCGCCACCGGCTCCGGCATCGCCATGGACTTCGACGCCGAGGCGCGCGCCCTGCAGGTGCTGGTGCGCGCCGACCGCCAGGTCAGCGTGTCCGGCAATCTGCAGGCGCGGCTGCGCCAGGGCCAGTTCACGCTGCGCGGCAAGCTCACCACCGACCGCGCCACCATCATCCTGCCCGAGGCCGGCGCACCCAGCCTGGGCACCGACGTGGTCGTGCGCTCCGCCGCCAAGGACCGCGAAACCGTCAAGCAAGCCGAACGCGCGGGCCAGGCCGCCGGCCGCGTGGAAGCCGCCAAGCCGCCGGACATCGCCGTCACCCTCAACCTGGGCGACGACTTCGCGCTGCAGGGCCACGGCATCACCACCCGCCTGGCGGGCGAGCTGGAAATCCGCGGCGCCACCGTCGCCGGGGCGCCGCCGCGCGTCACCGGCGAGGTGCGCACCGTGGAAGGCCGCTACCGCGCCTGGGGCCAGTCGCTCGATGTGGAGACGGGCCTGGCACGCTTCAACGGCCCGTACGACAACCCCGCGCTGGACATCCTGGCCATCCGGCCGAACATCAGCGTGCGCGCCGGCGTGCAGGTCACCGGCTCGGCCAAGGCGCCGCGCGTGCGACTCTATTCCGACCCCGATCTGCCCGATGCCGAAAAGCTCTCCTGGGTGGTGCTGGGCCGCAGCGGCGCCGCCGGCGGCGCCGAGGCCGCGCTGCTGCAGCAGGCGGCGCTGGCGCTGCTCGGGGGCAACGGCAATGCCGGTGCCGGCAACTTCGCCAAGCGCGTGGGGCTCGACGAGATCGGGTTCAAGGGCCCCGGCTCGGGCGAGGATGCCTCGGCGGCCGCGCTCACCTTCGGCAAACGCCTGTCCAAGGACCTGTACGTGACCTACGAGCGCAGCCTCTCGGGCGCCCTGGGCACGCTGTACATCTTCTACGACCTGACCAAGAGCCTCACGCTGCGCGGCCAGACCGGCGCGCAAAGCGCGGTGGACCTGATCTACACGGTGCGGTACGACTGACGGGGCCCATCAGCCCGCCGCGGCGCGGGCGAACTGGGGCGCATTCTGCACCCGGCCATCCCCGTGCGGCAGATAGGGATAGAGCAGGCTCCCCGCGGCCTGCAGCAATTCGAACTGGGCGGACGCCAGCCCCTGCTCCACCAGATCGAAATGGCACAGCGTGCCGTACAGGCCGCCGCGGTGATCGGTCACCGGCATGCCGTGGTAGGCCACCACCACCCCGCGGAACGAGCTGGCCAGCAGCCGCTCGTCGTGCATCGAGTTGTCCACCAGCAGCGAGCCATCGCGCAGCACGAACTGGCAAAAGCTGTTGTCCAGCGCCACCACGGCCAGCGCCTCGGGCCGGATCTGGTGCTGCTTGTCGTAGAGGAAGACGTTGATGAGCTGCGACTCGATCACCTGGAAGATGCCGGTGTACCGATGCGGCACACCGCGGTTGAGGGCCTCCATGGCGGGAGAGAGTCCCTCCGCCTGGAGCATGGCGTGGAACTGTGGAGGCGTCATCGGTGAAATCATTGCGGAGGCATTTTAGAGCGGCGCACCGCCCGGGGCGCGTTGCCGCTGCGGAAATGCGGCACTCCCATGGCCTGTGGCCCCGCGCCGGGCGCGATCTTCTTTTGCGGAGGTCTCAGCACAGCGGGGAAAAGCTGCCACGGCCACGCCTTTACAATCGCCCGTCCTCCTCGTAGTTCAATGGATAGAACGAGTGCCTCCTAAGCCATTCCGGGGGGTGCAGCGCGACACCTAAGTGGTTGATTTTATTGAGAATCACACCTCTGGAATCCCTCCAAATCCCCCCTGTTCCAACCCACTCTTGGAACAAATTTGGAACGTGGATCAGGAGCAACAGCAGGCGGGTAGGCAGCCAGGCAAGGTGCTGAAAAGCGTGACCCAGAAACAAAAACAGGTAGCGCATGGCTACCTATTTTTTGCCTGAAAGATAGCTTGGTGCTATCTAAAGAGTGGAACCCATAGGGCGCCTGGATGGTGCCCCCGACACGAATCGAACGTGTGACCCTCTTCTTAGGAGGAAGATGCTCTATCCACTGAGCTACGGGGGCCAGCGCGCTATTATAGCAGGACGAGAAGACCTTAGACAAGAATGAGCTAGAAGATGGTAGACCAACAACTTATTGATTATTTGAGAGTAAAGACAAAGGGCAAGTTGTTGATGTCACCTGAACAATTGGCAGAAGAAATTGGGATCCCGGCCAAGCAACAATCAAAGTTGCGAAAGGAAGGCCGATTTCCTATCCCGTTCAAGAACATAGGACGGCTGGTCTACTACTCTATCTATGATGTAGCCAACTTCTTGCTGAATGGCGAAACAGTACCTTCCAAGGAAGTTCCGCAGGAAGTGCCCGCGTCGATTGTGATTCAGAAGAAGGCCGTCAAGCCCAAGGCAACTGTTCAGGATTTGTCGCACATCTTCATGCTGCGTGCCTTCGCACAGTCTTTGGAAGAACGTGCTACCGCCATGCTTTCCCTGGCAGAGAATTTGAAGGACTATGCCAACAAGAAGGAAATGATGAATACCTTCAATCGAAAATTCCCAATGAAGTATTAGTTTTACCAAATATGCGTTGCAAAGTGGGCACCTAGGGTGCCCTTTTTTGTTGACGTCGCCACCTTATACAGCTACCATCATGTCATCTATGTAACATCACATAAGGCACATGATGGCCATTGGAGAATCCGGGAGAATCGTCCTGGAGATAGACCCTGATCTTAAGAAGAGGCTTTATGCATGCCTCGCTCTAGAGCAAATCACACTAAAAGACTGGTTTATCAAAACAGCCGAAGAGTCAATGAAGCGCAAACACCCAGAAATCTTCATTGCGAAGAATGAAAAATAATGAACTTCATTGAAAACGAATCAGAGCAAAAGCTGCGCGGGGGTTATTACACCCCAGAAGATTTGGCAACCTATATTGCCAAATGGATTTCAAAGAATGCTCCAAAAGACGTGTTAGAACCTAGCTGCGGCGATGGTATCTTTGTGAAGGCATTTCACAATATTGGCAACACGGAAAATCTTCATTTCCACGGCTTTGAATTGTTCGAGGACGAGGTTGCCATCGCAAAAAAGCGAGCCTCGCAATACAAGATCAATAGCACCATTAAGTGCGCTGACTTTCTGGATCATGCCATCAGGCTTATGAATACAGAGAGAGCTGAATATGATGCGGTAGTTGGCAATCCGCCTTTTATTCGCTATCAGTACCTTCCAGCAGAGTCTCAAGAAAAGTCGGAGATTATCTTCAAGAGCGAGCATCTTAAATTTACCAAGCACACAAATGCTTGGGTTCCATTTGTCATTGCGGCAATAAAGACCTTAAAACCGGGCGGCAGGCTTGGAATGATTTTGCCCGCCGAAATCATTCATGTAATGCATGCTCAATCACTAAGAACCTATCTTGGCGAGCAATGCAGCAAGTTGCTGATCATTGATCCAGAGGAAATCTGGTTCGAAGGCACACTTCAAGGCGCAATCATTCTTTTTGCCGAAAAAAAGCAAAAAGCGGCAGACCACTCTTATGGGCTTGGCATCTATAAAGTGGTCGGAAAGTATTTTCTAAATGAAGATCCAGAAGAGATCTTCGAAAATACACCACGCATCAACGGTGAAACCGTTGAAGGCAAGTGGACACAAGCACTCTTGACCAATGAAGAAAGAACACTCTACAAGTCGCTATTGAAACTTGATGAAGTTCATAAATTCCATGATATTGCGAGAGTGGACGTTGGCATCGTCACCGGTGCGAACAAGTTCTTCTTAGTCCCCAATGAAGTAGTTCATGAATATGGATTGGCAAAGTTCGCTCATCCAATGTTTGGACGAAGCGAGCATTGTCCCGGCCTTATCTATGATGAGAAGCAGCATCAAGCGAATGCTGAAAAAGGCAACCCTACCAACTTCATTCTTATCAAAGATGAATTGAGCAAGCTTCCTAAGAAAGTGAAGGAATACATTGCGCTTGGTGAGTCCGAGAAGCTACATACTCGTTATAAGTGCAGGATCAGAAAGCCTTGGTATACAGTTCCTTCTGTGTATTCAACGAAGATTGGCATGCTCAAACGCAGCCACGACATCCCTAAGCTGATTCTCAATAATGCTGAGGCTTATACGACTGATACAGCATATCGGATTACGGCCAATGAAAACATTGCTGCCGACAAGCTTGTTTTCTGCTTCCTAACAGCATTGACTGCTTTGAGTGCAGAACTTGAAGGACGCCACTATGGGGGTGGAGTTCTTGAGCTTGTTCCTTCTGAGATTGAAGAACTAGCCATTGCCTACCCCAAAAAGCTTACCGAAGTTGATCTAAAAGCTTTGAACGAAACCTATAAAAATGAAAGTGCCCCCAAGATTCTTGAGCAACAATCAAGAATCGTCCTTGGGGCACTTGGGGTTACTTCCGAGCAGCAGGCAACTCTATTGAATGCTTGGAGGCGCCTGAAGAATAGACGACAGCGAATCAGCGATTAGTCAATCTCAATCATATACTCTGGCGGGGTGGAGTCTTTTCTATGCAAAGTCATAATCCGCTCTAGCAGATCATTTTTTGCAATGAGGCTCTTTGCATCGCCCCAGCTAATATTGGTCATTGCATTATTCTGTAGATATGACTTGGACGTCGTATCCGTATTATGCGAAATCTTCAAGTCAAAGGTTCCTCTATATTCACCTTTAGTGAAAATATGAACCTTGATTTGAGCCCTCTCATAATGAGGCTTGGATGCATCAACGGCCCAACCTACATCAACAAAAACTTCATCACGGAAGTAGTGCCGCTGATCTATGCCCTCCATAGCACCTTTCTTCCATAGCATAGAGCCAGTTGGATTAGTGTTCCCTCCAGTAGGAATGTTCAGATCCCGCTCTTTTAGCTCTTTGCTCTGCCATACCAAGTAGTAATCTTGGGTGTTGGGTTTCGCGATGCTAGGGCGACGGGTAATTTCTTCTTTTCCATCTTTTTTGACGATGATTTCGTCAATAAATTCTTTACCAGCCTTCTTTTTGGTGACTGGGAGTGGAAACTTCTTGAATAGCTTCATCAAAGGCGTGGCATCACCTTTTACCTTTGATGAGCTTGAACTCTTTTGCTTTACTACTACAGTTTCATCAACAACTCTACCACTCTCAAAGATTTCTCTAATATCCTTCTTGCTCTTGACATTTAGAACATGTTCAGGATAAGCCGCGGCAAGGTGATTAAATATTGCCTCAGTCTGATCAACAAAACTCTTGTCGTCAACAGTGCTCAAATCAAGATCAAGAATAGAACTAGCTTCAATATTGTTGTGTAGGCCGCCAAACGTCAGATTGGCACTACCTATGATTGCTGTTGCTGATTTTTTGAATTTGGCGAGGTATATCTTGGGGTGAAAGATAGTAGTGCGTGACCCTGTATCAACCACATAGAGGTTCGCACCAGTCTCCAAAATCACTTCCAAGGCCTGGTAGGAAGTGATGTCGTTTCGGATGCCAACGAAGACAGCACACTTCGTCTTGTGCTTCTCCAACGCTGTTTTGATGACGTCAGCACCTTGGCTCTTAGCAAATGCAACACTGATCAGTAGTTTATCAAGATCTCTACCAAGGGCCTCTTTGATAATCGTTGAGTGATCTTCCTCAGTCACTGCTTGCAACAGGAAACGTGCCTTCGCCATGTATGTCCTCCAAGATGTTACGCAATGATATCAAGGAGACTTGCATCTGACCAGATCCTAAGATGCAGGTGGCGCACGTGACTTTCATCAAGAAGGAAGAGCTACGCTAATTCGAACTAGCGTTCATCATTTTTTCAGATCCGCTGCCTCTTCAATAAATATCTTCGCTAAAAACTTTGAAACAGTTGACGCTTTTAGTTCTTGCTCATAGAGTACAACCACCAACAAGCCAAGGCACTGTAGTAGCTTGTTGAACACAGCAAGCAACTACCGTCTTAACCACACTATTGGAGTATTTATATGGCAGAAGCCAAGAAGCTGTCTCTCGCTGACATCCTTGCCAAGCGCAAGGAATTTGAGGACCTGGTGAAGGCTCAGATGGAAGCTGAACGTCCTGATGCTCTCAAAGCCGTTCAGGAACAGATCAAGCTTTTCAACTTTACGGCTGAAGAACTGGGCGTGAAGGCTCCTGCTGCTGGCCGAACCTCTGCGGCCCCCAAAGGCTACACTGGTGGCACCCGCGTCATGAGCAAGCCCCTCAAGTCCACCAAAGGTGATGAAACCGGCGTGTGGCTGAACTACCCTCCAAAGTTCTTGGAGGCCGAAGGCTGCTTTGACACCTATAAGAGTGGCAAGTCCGTTGATGGATGGTTGGTCACTCGTGCCGATAGCAAAGCCAAGGCCAAATTCCTCAAGAAGCTGTCTAGCCGTGTTGGCACCCCGCCGAACAAGGTACAACTGGGTGAAGTGACTGAAGCTGAATTTCAAGCAGCCTAAGTTCTGCACTCTTACAGAAAGCACCTACGGGTGCTTTTTCATTTCCGAATTCCAAATCTTAATCAATTTGACTTTCTCAATTAAATTTCGTAAAACAAAAGCAGAAATGAAAAATGCCCAAGCAGCAAACTTGAGCATTTTAGAAATTCAGGAATAAGAAGAAGCTGTGACCGGCTTTGACCTGATGTAAATATTAAAACGTATTTAATATCAATTGTCAAGAGCCCAACCTATTAATTCCTGTCTTTCGCAAGAAAACAAGGAATTGATATGTATGCGAGTTTTATACAGGCTTTGCCTGACAAGGTTAGAAGTGCAGAGTTCAAAGACGAGGGCACCAAGTTCAGAAAACGTGAAAAGGCTCTTGGCTATCGCTATGTAGAGTTAAATCAGCTCTACAAGAAGTTCATTGCGTTGGACATTGATGAGCCAGGATCTGCCTACCTCTGGGATGAACACGGTCTGCCTCCGCCAACCATAGTCGTAGTCAACCCAGAGAACACGCACTGCCACTACCTCTACGAGCTCAACACGCCCGTCTACTACACGGAGGAAGCTCGCAGAGCGCCGCAGAAGTTCTACGAGGCCACGGACATTGCCTTGACCCGCAAGCTGGGTGCCGACGCTGCCTTCACCGGCCACTTGGTCAAGAATCCACTTCACCCAAGCTGGCGCACCATCTGCAACCATCACAGCTACGACCTAGAAGACTTCCAAGAGTACGGGATCGATCTCACGCCCCAGCGCCGCAGAGAAGTTCTGCGCGACTCTGGCATTGGCCGAAACACCACCTTGTTTGACACGTTGAGGCACTGGGCCTACGCCGAGGTCAAGCAACACGCCTCTCACACCATTTTCCAACTCGCTGTGGACTCCAAGGCACTGTCCATCAACAACCACTTTATAGCCCACGAAAACGGCATTCTTCCAGCAAAAGAAGTGCTTTCTACTGCCAAGTCAGTCGGCAAATGGACATGGAAGCACAGGGCCAGCATTGGCACGCAGAAGAACAGGGGGGTCTTGGAGCTACCCGCAGACATGCCTATCAAAGAAAAACAGGCCCAAGGTGCAGCATACACCAATGTAATTCGTACAGAAGCAGTGGACGACAAGATTAAAACGGCAATCCACACCTGCAAACAAAGAAGGCTAGATGTCACCCCAGCAAACTTGGAAAAATGTGGATTAGCAGGCAGCACTTTTCGCAAGCATAGAGAAGCCACCTTCAACTGGATAAGACTTCTTTCTTGACATTAGCTCATGTCTACATAACTAGTTATCTTGTGCCATTACGGTGTATATCAGATAGTTACCCCATCCTTGGGGTCATCTGCAACCAGAATTCCGAAGGACTTAAAACCTGAATTTATGCTCCCGACAGGGCATCATAAAAAAATCGAATGTCCGCAGAACTAAAGCAAAGAAGAGAAAGAAAAATTGGCGGCTTCAAATATTTGACAAAGCAAATCCAATTGTTAGCATAGAAAAAAAGGAGAATATCATGCCAAGAATAAGAAAAAGTTTGACTCTAGCCATTCTAAGCTGCCTGCAAGTTGCCTCACACGCGGAAGATAGCCAGTACGTTCCAATTCACAACCTCACTATTATCAGCTACAACCCATTGACTACAAACTACAACCCTGACTATGACTACTATCCAGGATTGATGGCAAAACAAAGTCAAGGAAGCGATCAAGGTGTATCTGGGTCCACAGCTTCAGTAGCTAATGCAAGGTCATCTCAAATAGCCGAGTTGCAAGAAAAGCTTGAACAGCTCAAGCAGCAACGAAACGAGAATACCAAAAAATTAATGAACTCTTCTATTGGAGAAATGATGACCAGATCAGTACAAGGAAATCAACTCAATACTGAGATTCAAAACCTTGAGGATAGGATGACAACGTTGATGACGGGTCAAGCACCTGTGAGAGTAGTAAATCAAGCAGCACCAAGAAGGTCAATAAATTGCTACACATATGGGCTTGGCAATGCATTCACGAGTTGCAATTAAAAAAGCACCCGAAGGTGCCTTTCCAGATCAACTCAAATTTTTTGAGCTGGATTTCTTAGGAGCAGCCTGTTTGACTTTCTCGTCCATGATCTCAACGATCTCCCCATACTCGGCAATTAGCCTTGCCCATTCATCAATCAGCACTTCTGAATAGGCGTCACCCAACGCTGTTGATAGCTCATTGTCTAAAGAAGCATTGTAGGCATAGGTATACCAAACCCCATCAATCTTGACCGCAATAGCCACCTTAGTGCCATCAGAGGTCTTCAAAACATAGGCTTGAGTCAGCCTACCCGTATCAATCCTCTTGGTCTTCTCGTCACGAGGAATAAAGCTCAGATCAGACATACTCTTACGAAACCTTCCAATGATTTTGTTAAATAAATTTCTCCACCACATCATAGATTAATCTCCTTTTGAGATCAATCTATGAAAAATTGACAGCAAGTCAACGTCGATCACACCAGTGAAGAATGGTCCGCTGCGACGGGTCCTTTCAAAAACTCCAAGAAGACCGCATAGTCCAATACAAAAGCACCCGTAGGTGCTCTTTCTATTTTTTCATCCACTCTTCAAACATTTCCCTCAAACCCGCGTGTTGGAGAATCATTGACTCGCAGAACTCAGGGTTCTCTTCCAAGAACTGATAAAGTGGATATTTATCAGGCTCAATCAACAAGCCTTCTTTCTTCACATCAATGATCAGGTCCGCAAACTGGGGCGGCGGTCCGATAAGAATCAAGTTAGGGTAGGCCAAAGCGATCAGCGTGTCGCCAATCGTCTTGTTGGTGTCCTTGCGAAAAATTGGATCAATGTGGGCTTCAAAAAATGCCAGATAGATGGTCATGATGTCCATGTGTGGTGCTACTACGTATTCGCACCCCAACAAGGTTCTGGCAGAAGCTTTTTTGCAGCATCTATTTTCCTCAATAAGTTGCCCCCATTCTATGGGGGCGTCTTGATCAGCTCAAGAAGGTGTGCCCGCAGCGGTGGCAGAAGAAGCCGCTGTCATACAGAGCCTTCCACTTGGGGAACTCCACTTTGTAGACTGCCGACTTCTTGCGATAGCTCCAGACAGCATGCGCGAACACAGCCCAGAGGGCCAAGTTCATGTAGCGGAAGATCGCGTCAGGACCGCTGGCCGCGAGCCAAGGCGAACTCACCAGAGGCAGCACACCCAGAGCAAACACAGCCCAGAGCGCCGGTTTCTTCGGAGGGCTGAAACGCTGCGCAAGGCTGGTCTGGCTCACACCGTTCATGGTGCCCACGTAACCTGTAGCACCACTCCCCACACCCACCCCTGTCACCGTGCCAGAACTGAGGGAGGTGCCGCTATCCAGAATGACACGGACCGACTGCACATGGTCGCTGCCGCACTTGGGACATTGGATACCCATTTCTATCTCGCTTTCTTGGTTGGCTTGTCTAGATGAATCGGCAGTTACTTGGCTGCACGCTTCACAGCTAGATTGCTAGCCACGGTGGATTGCGGGTTGCCGTACAAGGTAGCCAGAACGTCCCAGAAGGCAGTAGAGCTAGCTGGGCCATCACCGCCGAAGCCGTCAAAGTGGTAGGCAAGGCCAAGAGCATGGCCGAACTCGTGGGTCACGATGTCTTGGGTCACATCGCACCGGCCATTGCCCAGATTCACATAGACAGGGTTGGAGGCAATGCCGTTCTGTTTGTCTGGCTGGATTGGGTTGCCGACATTGGGGCCGGTAGCCACATTGGCACAGAAGCCTGCATAGTTGGTGGAACCCGCTGGCACATACGAGGTGCCATAGCTCACACGAATGAAGTTGCCGCTTGCAGGCAGGGTGTCGGTGGCCTCCATGACCAAAGAGCCAGAGAGCTTGGTGTTGATCTGGGCAATGGAGGTGCGAACCTTGGCCGCGTAGTCTTGCTCAGTGGCCGTCGCGGGAGCGGGCACATACACCGCAACCTTTTGGGCAGGGGTGCCAGACCAGCGCCATGTGCCAGCAGGCCGGTTACTCGGCAAGAAGTCAATGTTGCTGGACTTCACGTTGGCGACGACTTGCGCATCGGAGGCCGTCACGTTGTCCTCCCCAGCAGGTTGCGGACTCGTGGGACTTCCTCCGGTGGGTGGTGCAGATCCTGCGCTGCTGTCACCTCCTCCCCCACCACATGCCACCAGGCTCATCGCCAAGATGTTGACTGCTGCCAGCTTCAGACTGAGATGCATCTTTGCTACTTTCATTAGAGAACTTTGGGTACCAACCAGACTTTTCAGGTTGATACACAACTCTAACGCATGTTCATCTTTCGGCGTTGACTCACAACCATTGAAGTTGTCTAACGAAGATGGAACCAGTAGCATGCCCCCACAGAACACACCACACCTGGAGCTATTCAAGAGCATTGGGCGCACGCTGGCCCAGCGCCGAGAGGCCAAGGGCCTGACACAAGACCAAGTGTCTGAAGCCCTTCATATCGGCACGGAGGCTGTCTCCCGCATGGAGCGAGGGATCACCATGCCGACCGTGCAGCGGCTGGCCGAGTTGGCAGAGGTGTATGGGTGCGGGATCGATGAGCTACTGATTGCCAGCAGCACACGGAGCAATGACCAGGCCGAACTGATCGCTCAAGTGCTCCAGACCCTGCCGGATGCAGACAGAGCCATGATTGTGGAGGTGGTACAGAAGATAGCCGCCAGATTGAAGGATAGGCTGTAAATTAATCAACTAGCATTCAAATAATTCAGAGAAAATCTCCAAATGCAAAATTCCTTCCACTATCAATCCGACGAATATGACCGACAATCCCAGAGGTTTGTCATTCCGTTGTATTTAAAAGATGAATTAGAGAATTTTCATTTCTCATCTACTGGCACATTGGCAAAATACCAAAACCATCATTACATTTTATTTGCAGCACACGCACTTAGTACCGAGGAAGATTTTCAAAAAATCCACATGATGCTAGCAAATGGAGAATTCCTTCCAATACACGATCTATCAATCGGGCATAAAGTTTTTGAAAAAGAAGATGTGGTCATTGTTGATTGCTTCAACCGAAGGCTTGATAGCAAAAACTACTTTGACCTTGAGCAAAAAAGCCTTCTTGGCTTTGACAAGAGACACTTCACGTGGATCGGCTTCCCCGCCAGCCTCTCAAAAATAAAAAAGATTGGCAAAACCATTACTCCCGCCGCGCTAGTCAACAGGTACTTTCACAGTGATTCCACAGGAGCTTATCTAACCAGCGCAGAGTACTACAAAATAACTTCCAAGTTGATAACCAACAATGCGATTGAAATCACAGGAAAGTATTCGCGCAAGAACGCTTCATTGAAATACAAAGGAACGGTCAGCACAGCCTACCATCCGAAAGGAATGAGCGGCGGAGCCATGTTCTTCTTTACAAAAAACCAAATATTAAAGCCCAGTCTTGAGGATACATTTCGATTCGCAGGAATCGGATTAGAATATTTAAAAGATGAAACTATTCGCGGTGTACCTGCGCGAAGAATTGTTGAGCTTTTAGATGAATTTGACCTAGCCAATCCGTTACAGTTTCATTTATCAGAAGACACTCACCAACCAAGTTGAGCACTTATACCTACGGTTAGATAATCATCATTACAGCTTAGATCCACCTTGTTTTTTTACGTAGAAGCTACGCTTTGCATGTCACTTCAGTTATAGTGAACAGAGCAAATGGGCTTCAAGCAACCTACGCAATTCATGGACCAACGCACACAACTTAGCGAAACTGCGGAGGATATCTTGTCGCAGTGGATCAAGAATCAGCCGTTCTACCAAGAACAAGTCAGCCCAAGCAAAGATGGGCTGTCACCAGATCAGATAGATGTCATCATCGCTTTCCGAAAGCGAATCTCCGCACAGACAATTCATTAAGAAGCACCTTCGGGTGCTTTTTTCATGCCTATCAAATTCGGCTTATGGAAAATCGCCACACTCATACATGCCAAGAGACAAATTCATCATCAAATCGAGCAAGAAGCTGAAAGCACTTCATCACATACACAAGTATTGTCGTCACATCAAAGACCAGCAAGAGCGAGATGAATTGCAATCCAAAGTCATGTTTGAAATCAAACTAACAATATTTCTGCTTGATCAATACTTGGGCATCGACAACATAGACAAGTGGAAAGCACCCAAGAATTCTTAAGTGCCCTTCTCCCTTGGCATTACGCCAGTGGAAGGCTTGACCTTCCTTCGGACAGTTATGAAGCAGGGGACAAGCACTTCACCACCTGATCTTGATTCCCGACGCTCCATCGCTGTTGAGGTATTTTTCTCTCAGCGACAAGATGTCCCGCTTAACCGCATGCTTGGACTTTTGAGGTGCGGTTTTAAGTATTGCCTTGATACCATGCGCCGCGTTGAACTCTTCTTCAGATAGCTTGATGGCACGCAAGTACCACTCCCTGG
This sequence comes from Acidovorax sp. SUPP1855, assembly GCF_030158955.1. Taxonomy (NCBI): domain Bacteria; kingdom Pseudomonadati; phylum Pseudomonadota; class Betaproteobacteria; order Burkholderiales; family Comamonadaceae; genus Acidovorax; species Acidovorax sp. SUPP1855. The sequence continues at coordinate 39,421 of NZ_BQXI01000027.1, forward strand.
TCCCGTCAGCACCTTCTACAGCAGGCCCATCATCGCGGTGTAGTTGCCCCCGCTGGTACCAAGCCGCAGCACCGCTGGCCGCTTCTATCGCCGGCCCGTCAACACGGTGCAGCCTTCCCTTCAGATACCAGCGACAACTACCGTCTGCATTCATGACGGCAGGGCCATCTGTGCGGTGTCGCACACCAAATTGCCACCATTCTTCGCCGCCCTCTCCCCAAATGACAGCAGGGCCGTCTACACGGTGCAGTTTGCCGTGCAAGTACCAGGATTGCGTTCCGTCCTCCTCAATACAGGCAGGGCCATCTTCACGATGAAGTTCATCGTTGAAATACCAAAGCTCTAAATCATCCTCATGGTAAAGGCCATTTTTCATTTACTGACTCCTTCACCCTCCATGAAAACAAGCTAGCAAAAAAATCTTAAACGATCAAGAGCAATCGGTTATCGACTTAAGCACCTTTGGGTGCTTTTTTACGACCCTACGTTTTCCTTGGGCTCCCCAAGAACGCATTCATAGATCTTAGAAGACGACAAGCGTACAGTTCGTTTTGTTGATTGCCGCAAACGACATTCAACATACAGCGATCAAATTGGAGTTCCCAGCGGTCACCCGCTTCACACCTACTTTCATACTGAAAGGAGGATTAAACATGACTTAAAAAAGGAGTTCATCATGAACAAAACAAAAGAAGACTATTTTTCCGTTAATTATTTTGCGCACACCGACAGCCAAAGGGGCCTCAAAAAGATTCCGAGCGATTCTGTCGATCTGGTTCTCACCGATCCGCCCTATGGCATTGCTGACACAACCAAGCTCACCAAGAAGGGCTCCCAAATCGTTAGCACCCAGGAAGCATGGGGCAACGACTTCAATGACAGTTGGGACAACGTTGAAGATTACTATGAGTGGATCAAACCTTTCATTGCTGAATTCAGCCGCGTTTTGAAAGACGATGGTTCTCTTATTCTCTTCTTGGATAGGAAGTACACCGGCTTCATCATTCGCTGCCTTGAAAAAGACTTCAGCTTGAACTTCAAGAATAAAATTTACTTTAGGAAGAAAAATCCCGTTCCCAGCATTCGCAAGAAGAACTACCGCAGCACAGTTGAAGAGGCCGTCTGGTTCACCAAGGGCAAGCAATTCACTTTCAACTTTGGAGAGCAGGCTGACATGGTGCAGTGGTACGAGGGCTCTATTGGCAAGAAAAAGACTCACCACCCTACAGAGAAGTATTCCTGGATGGTGGAGCCTCTTATCAGGAACCACAGCAAGCCAGGAGATGTGGTGCTCGACGCCTTCGCGGGATCAGCAACTACTTTGGTGCTTGCCAAGCAGCATGGCCGCAATGCCATCGGCTTTGAAAGTGAGCCTTGGTTCTATGAGATGGCCAGGAACAGGATCTGCAAAGAGCAGCTTGAGCTTGCATTCCACGCCCCCTTTGACGATGAAGCCATTGTGCGCGAGTTGAACCGCGTCATGGACAACGAAATTGCTGCATTGGCTTAAGGAGGACAGAACATGAAAAGCACTACCTGCCTCCAATATTGCGTCAATGGTATGAGTGACCGCATCTTCAGCTTCGCTAAGTCCAAAGACGGTAAAGCATTGCTTCACTTCTACAAAAAGAACTTCACCAGCCGGGAAGTCCAGATCAGGGAACTCTTGATTGCCTACAACAGCTACTTCATGGTTCAAGCGGCCATGCAGCTCAAGGGCATGCCCAAAACCCGTACATCTGTGATTAAGTTTATGACCTCCGAGGACTTTAGCCAACTTCATGATGAGTTGGTGAAGGCAGTGGAAGGCAATCTCACAATGCTTTTGTCATGCCTTAGCAGCAAGCAAAAACAAAAGCTTGACGAACTCTTTCAATAAATAAAGCACCCAATCGGGTGCTTTTTATAGAGAACTTTCTCTGTTATAGTCAAAATCATATGAATTTAACTAAACAAGACGCACCATGAGCCGCCAACTACAACTCAGACACCTCGTAGGTCAACGCATTGCCAAAAAGCGCAAAGAGACAAAGCTTTTTCAAAAGGATGTAGCGAAACATTTAAACCTATGCACAGAAGGCTACGCCAGGTACGAACGAGGTGACAGCTCTCCAGACATCGAGTTGCTTGATCAATTGGCCAAGGTATTTCAGTGTTCAATTACAGAATTGATTGTTGAAACAAGTGTCGGGTTATCTGCTCAGGCTCAACATATCGCCAATCTACTGGAGGGAGTGTCCAGCAGTGATCGGGGTGAGATCGTCAAGATTGTGGAGAGCATTTGTGCTCTTTCACACAAGAAACAGAAGAAGCTTCCACCTCCTTTGTAAAACTATCCCTGCCGGGAGCACCTACTTCATTTCCGAGTCTGGATCAGCCTCAAAAATAAAGTAGGTCGATGGAAATAGCGAAGCACCCGCACTGGTTGCTTTTTCATTCTGCAAGCTGAGCACGCAAGTGAGAACGCTCCGTCGTTCCTTGACCATGTGAGGCCGGGGCCGCCACAAGGCGTGTGCGCTACAGGTGGATCACTTCACACTTAAAGAGTCAGTAGGCAGCTTGTTCTTTCTCACGACAGAAGCAAGCACCACCTGAATCTCTTGGAGCCTTTGGGCCTCATCTGGGATGGTGAAGGCTTGAACCAGATCTCGCAAATCTGCCAACGAAACCAGTAGTTCATATTGAGCGGTCAATGTGTTTCTGTCGTAGTGAAATTCAATGTCTTTCATTTTCAATTGCCAAGGTCACTTTTTTCTAAAGGTGCCAAGCCTTTGAACCATTCCTTCTTCAAGGACTGTTTCACATCTTCCTTGAGCAAGTGCTCTATTCTTGATTCCATAGAAACACCCATTTCTTTACAGGCAAGCTTAAACAAAAAGTGGAGTTGAAAATCTACTTTTGCAGTCACTCGAATTTTTCTAGTTGGATCTACCTTTCTTGGACTGCCCATCATTCATCTCCGCTTACGTTGTTTGAATCGAAATCGCTTCCATCAACAGGGAAAGCACCATCGCGTGCTTCACCAACTGCCTTTCTCAGCTTTTCAAAATACTGCCCTTCTTTGCCAGAGGTGTAGTTCAGGAACCACTTCTGCTTCATCTGATAGTCCAGATCTTTTTCCACTAGCTCTTCTAGCTGATCTTCAAAGTTGACACGTTTCGCGCCATAAACGTACTTCGCAAGCTGATAAAGTCCTCTGGACATGCGAGGCCCGATCCTTACGGTTGTGCTTTCATTCCTTGTGCTTTTCTTGGTCATGATTATTTTTCTCCATATCTCTCATGACTCATTCAAGCGTATTTTTTTGTGAAGTCAACCCATATGGCGGATTGAGTTCATGTCGCATAGCTACATAGATGATGAATTTGTCTTATGTCGCATGGACACATACATGATGATCTTGCCCTATGTCTCATGGCGACATCAATGTTGAATTGGTCTTATGTCTCATGGCGACATCATCCTCCATTTATTTTATTCACAATGACACAGTCCGCGTTTTATCCATAGAAACTCTCAGTCATAGAAAAATCTGCGTATACTGCTGATGATCGTTGACTTCGATTTTGATCCTGCTAGGATTAAATAAAGCACCGTTACTTTAACCCCCTACAAATTCAAAAAAAACGGGAAAAAGAGGATCAAGCAAGGTCAATCAATCCTACGTACACCCTTTTAGGGTTGTTCTCGGTTTGAATATCGTGGGTTTCACCCACACCCGCTGCTGCGCGAGGCTTGATAAAAATAACAATAAAGGAGGCCCTAATGGCACACCCCGTAAAAGAAAAAGACCCGACCCTCAAAAGAAGGGCGGGCCAAGTTGGCGTAGAAGCCAACAAAAAAATCCGCAACAAGCGATTTGAAATCAGGTTCACACCTGAAGAATGGGTGGCACTCCAACAACGTGCCATAGATGCAGGCGCATCCTCAACAGCGATCTACGCTCGTTCTGTCTTGCTTCCTGCACACACACAAGCTGATCAAGAAACCAAAGAAGAGCACAAATTGCGTGTTCAGCTTTTGGCTTCACTTGGGAAGATCGGCAGCAACATAAATCAAATCGCTCGATCCCTCAACCGCATGAAGATGTGGAACGACACCACCAAAGGCATGTTCCAAGAACTCACCAAAATTCAGGAAGGAGTGAGCACCATAAGCCAATTATTCAAGGAGAAGAAATGAGCACAACAAATGGAATACCAGATGATTATTCAGGAGTAGTGAAATTCACATTTACTGAGACTGACTTTGCTACTGGCGCGGAAAGATCCGCCATCTACACAAAACACTACCGCAATGGCGAACTTCATAAAGATGATGGGCCTGCTGTGCTTCTTGAAGGCAAACCACATCAATGGTGGGTTCATGGCCGTCAATACTCTGAAGAAGAGTACGACCACTTCTTGGCGAAGAAGGCTCTCAAAGAGAAGCTTGAGTCCAACCTTGGTGAGAAAGGAAGCACTAGCAGAGGGAAGATATGAATGTCACGATCTTTCCTACTGGAAAAGGAGGTTCTGAATCAGCCGTTAGATACCTACTCAGCGACACTGACCATGCTGGCAAGAAGCGCGCTGTCATGCCTGAGATCCTGTTTGGCGATCCAGACACCTTCACAGCAATCGCCAACGCCACCAAAAGGCAGCACAAGTACACCTCTGGGGTCATAGCTTTTCGTGACCAGGAAACGATCACAGCCGACCAGGTCACCACCCTCATCGAGACATTCCGTGCGACGTTTCTGCCTGGCCTGAAGGTGGATGAGAACTTCGCAGACTTTTGGGTGATGCACCGCGAAAAAGGAAACGTTGAACTGCATTTCCTTGTCGCCAACACTGAGTTGGTCAGCACTCAGCAACTAAATATTCATCCACCGGGTGAGAAGAACATCCAGTTCTTCAATGCGTTCAGCGCCGTCATGAACGACACCTTCGGATTCGCGCAAGTGGTGCCCGATCCTCTCAAGATCAGCCTCAAGCCCTTTGAAGCAAAGTCTCCCAATGGGAAGAAGGACAAGAAGGCCAAGGACGACTTCGCCAAGGTGTTGCACACCGAGATCGTGGGTGGCTTCATCCAGGATCGCAGCCAACTCATTGGCTACCTGAAACACCACGGCGTGGACGTGCCCACCGTAGGCACAGACTTCATCACGGTGCGCCTACCAGGTGCGAAGAAGAACACCCGCCTCAAGGGGGCACTGTTTGCCAAGGGAAGCGACTACGCAGCACTCGTAGCCGAACACCACCAGTCCAAGATCCCGAAGTTCTTGACCCCTGCCGAGGCACAGGAGCAGAAGGACAAGCTGATCGCCGGCATCGAGGCTAGGACTGCCTTCCATCAGCGCCGCTACCTCACCCACAAACCTGGTGCGAAACGAAGCCACAGAGCCAGCAAGAAGCTACCTACAACCGACCCTCCACACCACGTAGCACGCCGTCAGGACGAGCACGATCAGAAGGTCAAGCCGGTTCCTACCAAAGCAATACGCGAAGAGCTGCAGGCCCACTTGGACACGCTGAAAGAGCAAGCTGCCCCAGCAGCCAAAAGCGCTGCCTCCCACCTTCCGCACCACACTGCCCGCAGCAATGACGACCATGAGATCGCAGCGAATGTGCCCGGTGGCGCTGGTGGTGCTGTCGGTGGCCTAGAAGCACAGATCGGCAGCTTGTCCATGCAGTACCACAGCCTTCTTCTCATGCTGGCTGGTGCCAAAGGAAGAAGAGCCTCTTTGCTCAGATCCCAAATCATGGCCTTGGAGCAAAAGCTATCAGCCTTAAATCTTGAGCTTGAAAAGCAAAAGCTTCAAGACAAGAGCACACCGCAGCCAAAAATCATATAAGTACCTTTGGGTGCTTTTATTTTTGACATACAGTTAAATTCATATGAATTTAACTTGACAACAGAAATTATTCTGCTAGATGTACAGCAGGAGATTTTCAATGATTAAAAAGAAGAACAACGCTTATAGGCTGATCAAAGCCAATACACCAAAGCTGGCGCTCATACATCACGCAACAGGCTTTTCACCCAATCGCCTAGCCTCGCTGTTTTTGAAAGTCACTGCGCAAGAAGATCTAGTTATACAGAAGAAAACCAAGGATGGCTTTTGGGATTGGAAGCTGGCAGACGACACAGCCTACAAATATCTCAAGAAAGAGATCACGGCGTATCTCAAGAAGAATGTTGACAACCAAAAGTTTCAGATCATGCTGGAGAATTTCAACAGGAACTACCTGACCAAAGGGTATTTCGGTGAAGACTACCAATCTTTGGTGAACACCTACCAAATCCAAGAGGGCCCGTTGAAAGACTTCGTGCGCGAAGCCTTCATAGCCGTGAATCCGATGACTGCCGAAATGTCCCCCCAAGAGAGAGCCATGCGCAACCAGAGGCTTGGAAAGATTTCTGTGAAGCACTGGATCGGTGACATCACCAACTACGACTACTTCAGTCAGGCACCTGGATTCATGATGAGCAATGTTCAGCAGGCACTCCAATACATTGACCTGTACATCATGAACCTACTCCATGAAAAGCAGCTTGATAGCGAACTTAGCAATCTTTCAGTCAATCAAAGGCTAGAGCAAAAGCTTATTCCGAAAGAACCCGCTACCAAAATCAAGAAACTAAAAATCTAACAACCACAGGAGACAAGCATGAGATCACTCAAAGAAATAGAAGAAGAAATGGGCAGAAATGTGCCACCAGGAAGTATTGGCAAGGTCATGGATCTTGTCGATGAACACGGCAACACTATGGAAGAAATGTTCAATGCGATCATCGATGGTGATTTGGATCGCATTTACTATCTAGAACAGTTCGGCATTGACATAACCGGAGAGTCATTCGTTGTAGCAGCCGTGCGCAACGATCAACTTATGGTAGTTGCCAATCAAGTCCGCAGGGGTTTAGACGTAGATCTACTCATCAACATAGCCGAACGCGAACGCAATCAACTTGTCTGGAACTGGGCCAAGTGCTGGAAGTCAGTTGAGGCACGAAACGCCAACAAAACAAGCAAATAAAAAAGCACCCAATAGGGTGCTTTCTTCATTGGTTCAGTAAAATTCTTATGAATTTAACTAGAACTACTTCTTATTCAGTCCGCCTTTTTCAATCTGATAGCTCATCGTGTCAAACAAGAAATCTGCAAGGGTTTTGGCAGCGTTGACGGCCAGCTTCGCATGATGACGACTTGGCTTGTAAGTGACACCATGCGCATCAGACATCTTGTTGCGCATTGCCGCTAGGCCATTGATGATGTTTGAGAGCCCAGAAAGAACCTGCTTCAAGGACTCGTTGATGTCTTGCCTACTTGGGTCAAGGTTTAACAGCTTTCGCACCCGATTAAATAGCTTCACCAAGTCACCATCGTTGCCTAAAGCATTGGGATCAAGGTCGGCTTCAATCTTAGTGCAGACAGCTTCAATCAAACTTCTGGCGTTTGTGATCGCTCCAGAGTAGTCCCCACTTTCAATCTTTTCGCGGCATTTCTGGATCTGCTCTTCAATGAGAAGTTCGCTCAACTCTTCAGACTCTGCAAATCGGTTCTCAACCTCAATGACAGCGCCTGAAAGCTCACGGACCTTGTAAAAATTTCCGTCCCGAATTACTTCGTAGCCGTCATAACGAAGGATCTCATTGACCTGTTCGGCACACCCTTCAACGGTGCCATTGCTGACTTCAAGCCACAGCCTTGGATCGAGCAACTCCCGCAATGCATCTTTTAGCTTAGGCTTGCCGTTGAGCTCTGCGACTTTTTCTTTGGCGAAAGTGGCTCGACTCGGAAACCCCTGTCCATAGACTTCACGAAAGCCAAGCTTGTTGAAGTAAGCGACCAGCTTTGGGCCACTTCTGTAGGGCCAGCCATCGGCATCACCAGCAATGAACTCACCGACCCTCTGCGTCGAATAATCAGATAGCTTCATTCATCCCCCCGCGTCACCGCGCATACCCTGAAATGCAGCCACCACACATCCACTCCCCATCGTCATAGATAGCACCAGCCAGATCGGTTCGCTGGTGGCACCAACCACACATTCCATAGTGGTTCGTGTCCTCGTAGGCATACCGTTCGGGCTCTCTATAACCCTTCTGGTTAGACGGCAGAAGCTTCGGATCTGGAGGCGTGGCAAACCTGCCGCAGTTGCTGCACCAGTGCCCACCATGATGCTGAATCGTGCTGGCCTTCTTGCAGAACGGACACATCACCTGGTCATGCGCCACCAACGGCACCACATTGACTGGCACGAGTTCTGCAATGCTCTCTACCCTGCGGCAGCTCATGCCGTTGCTGTTCAGGTGGTTCAGCAACGGATCAAAGCCCTTGTCGCCACTGAGCACGAAGCACTGGGTATCTGGTGCTGTCTCAAAGGTCCGGCCAAGCTCAAAGGCTATGTGGAAGTCCAAGGCGTTCTTCCCAGCGCCTGAGATCTTCAGGAAGTCCACACGGCTGAACCTGTGGGCCGTGGCAGGCTTCTTGGAAGCCTTGGGAGGGTTCTGGTTCGCCCCCACGAAGATGATGGCTCTGAAGCTCTCATCCAATGGAGACAGGTCTACCTTGTGCTTGTTCTCCAGATCAACCAGCAACAGTTTCTTGTTCTTCATTTTTCTTGCTTTCAACAGCGGCATTAGCCCACAGCTTCACACCGATGTCACTATGCCTCAAGGTGGCATACCGCTTCAAGGTTTCAAGCTCAATGTGGCCTGAAATCTTGCTGATCTCAATGTCCGTCAAGCTGGTGTTGATGAAGTACCAACTGACAGCACAGTGCCTCAAATCGTGGATCTTGAAGTTCTCAACATTGGCATTTTTACAGATAACTTTAAACCTGTTGCCCAATGTTGAACTGCTAGTCCAATAATCCCCAAAGACAAGCTTTTGCCGTTCCTTTTTTAAATTCATCAACCTATCTTTGATGAAGTGGAAGAATTCGGGCCTCAAAGGGACCTTACGGTCTTCCGCATTTTTCTTGTCTGCGATCTTCGTATTCTCTTTGGGAACGAAGATATAGGAGAGTTGCGGCTTTTCTTCATTGAGGTGGACATCGCTCCACTTCATGAGCAAGCTTTCCCCGGCCCGCATGCACGAGTAATACTGCCAAAGGATGAAGCATTTCCATTCTTCCTGCTTGACATACATCTTGTCTGTGGCAGCAAGCAGCTTTTCAAGCTCACCTTCTCCAAGAATGCGATCACGCGGCTTCCAAGCTTTGGGCGGTGGATTGTCATCAAAAGGCTTGCTGTCAAACGTGTAATCCATATGCTTTGAATGCCACTCCAAAGCATTCTTGATCACATAGTAGATTTTCCGAATGGTGCCTTCTGCATAGGTCTTCTTGACCATCTCCCCGGAAGCTTCATCCTTGACCATGTTCCCTTTGAACAAGGGATGGGCCTTTTTCTTTTTCTTCTGATCTGGAATGGGCTCTTCCAGCTTGGTCTTCAAGTAGAGAGCAAAGGTCCCGGCTTTGAAGCTTTGGAGAGGCACGGCGCCGATCTCCAGTTTGAGCTTGTTCAAGGTGTAAAGCTTCCCCTTCGCCAAGGTGTTGTGCTTGATGTAGGCGTCAAAGATAGTTCCAAGAGTCATCTTCTTGACCTTGGCAATGTCTACCGACTCACCCCTATCCAACTTGGTCTTGACCTCACGAATGAACTTCTCAGCTTCCTTCTTGGCTTTGAAGGTCTTGCTGACCGCTACCCCAGCCTCACGGATGCGCACTAGGAACGAGATGTCGCCATTGACACCCACACGTTCTGTGATCAACTTACCTGCCATCGCTACCTCTCCTGTGCAATCCATTCCAGTCGCCTGATTGGCACTTGGAACAAATTTGGAACATTTGAGATAGGATAGCGTACCGATCATCCTTAAGTGCAAGTCACAAAAGGGATTTTTAAACTTATGTTGGTTCCCTCCTAAGCGCTAGATACAGGTTCGATTCCTGTCGAGGGGACCACTGTATGGAGCCTGATGGAAATAGCGGCCGTCTCATAGAGGGGAAAGCGATTCACGTCACGGAAGGGTTACATTAGCTCCCCGCACACCCCCCGCACACCGGCCCGCACATGGCATCAATCCGCAAATACCGCGACAAATGGCGCGCAGAAGTTCAACGGCACGGCATCCGGAAATCGCACCTAGCGGCGACTAAGCGGGAGGCCCAGGCCTGGGCTTTGGCCGCAGAAGCTGAGCTGGATGCACTCAAGTCCAGCGGCGGCCGGACTCTTGGCGATGCGGTGGCGGAGTATGTGCGAACGGTCAGCGCGCGTAAATCCAAACCAAAATGGGAAGAACGCCGCTTCGATTTCTTCATGGAGCACTTCGGAGCGAACACTCCGCTCGCCCAGATCACCACCGCAGAGGTAGGCAAATGGCGCGACGCGCGGCTTGCCTGTGTAGTCGGCGCCACCGTGCAGCGTGAAGCCAATCTGCTGCGCAACCTATTTACTGTTGCCAGGGAGGAATGGCGCTGGATCGACCACAACCCATTCCGTGGCGTCCGCATGCCAGAGCAGGCAGAATCCCGCCGTCAGGTTTGGGGTTGGAGGGATATTAGGCGCGTTTTGCGGGCGGATCGAGACAAGAAAATGGGAGAGGTTGTCAAAGCTTTCCACATCGCTTTGCACACCGGCATGCGCCTCTCCGAGGTTCTCGAAGGTGTTTACGACACAAAGCGTCGGGTGTACCAACTGCAGCGGACAAAAACGACCGGATACGTGGAGGTTCCGATCACCAGGCGCGCGGCCCGGCTTCTGCCTGCACAATTCTCCGTTGAAGCGAACGAGGCAAGTACGCTATTCAGCCGCTTGACGCGTCAATTGCTTATAAAGGACCTGACGTTCCACGACACGCGGGCCACTGCGCTAACGCTGCTATCTAGGAAAGTGGACGTGATGACCCTGGCGCGGATCAGCAGGCACAAGGATCTAAAGATCCTGCTCAACACCTACTATCGGGAAACGGCCGAGCAGATATCAGCGCGAATTTAGCCGCCCGCAATCTTGGAGTCGCTCTTGCGCTGGCTGGAGAAACTCGTCCCCAGCCAGTAAGCCCCCACCACACCCAGCAGCGCCAGGATGGCAGTAACGATCTGGATGCGCAGGGTGTCGTTGTACACGTCGGGGTGAACAAACAGCATGTCTAGCAAAATCATGAGCGGCATCAGCAGGAAGCCAGCCGACACCCAGAACGCGGGGTTGAGCCAGAACCCTGGCGCATTGGGCTGCAGATAGACCGCATTGGCCTCGCGCGCTGCCGCGATCCCCCCGCCGACCTCTTCCAGCCGGAACCACTGCGCTTCGATTGCCGCCTTAGCCGCGGCGGCGGCTTCTGGATCGGCCTTGATGGCTTCCATCAGCTCTTGCTCGTTCCGGGCTCCGATAGCCTCCTTGGCCGCAGACACGACGATCTCGGCGGCTTTGATGTTGCGCTCCGAGGTTTCAGAGCCGCTGGAGAAAAGCTTGCCCAGCTTGGGCACTAGGTCGATGAGAGATGGAAGGACGGCGGCAATAAATGGGGTCACAGGAACCTCCTTGGGTTGATCGGGGTTGATTGGTTGGCTAATGAGGCCCAGCGGGGCTGGAATAGTCTCAGCAGGCGCATAGGTGCCCCCGTATTCCTCATATTCCTGCTTGGCGCGCGCCATGGTCACCACTGGCTGGCCATATGGGCTACCTGGCAGACTCGCCCATTCGCGATTGCACTTGCGCACAGCGTCTTCAAACCTGCCGGCGATCACGTCATCCAGTGCTTTCCGCCCCTTGATGAGCGCGACCGCGCCCAGGTCTTGGTTTTTTGGGCTGAAATCGGCGAACCCGTACTGCTTTACCAACCCGTCCCAGGTGCGAGATAGGAACTGATATGCGCCGGCTGCGGTGCTGGTGATGGGGTTTCCACCTAGCTTGCGCGTGATGGCCTGACGCGGGTGGTCGGCGAAGCTGTCAAACAGGCCGCCGCCAAACATGACCCGATAGCCATCATCGCCTGATGTTCCCTCGCCGTGACGCAGCATGCGAAGGAATGCCTGCATGTTGGCCTGTGACAGTGCATCGACCAGCTCAATAGGATCTTGGGTGGGCATGATTATTTCGTCTTCCTCGGAAGCTCGTACTGTTTCAGCACACGGATATCAGATTCAGCAGTTTCGACCCGGAAAGACAGCAGGGCCATTGCCCCGGCAATCGTGTTCGTTGTGCTGTCCTTGGCTTTCAGCTCCGCGCGCAACTCGCGTATATCGCCGCGCAGGGCCACAATCTCTTCTGCCGCCTTTTCCCCTTTGAAATACATGGTCACGATCAGCATGGCAAGCGTGCCCATGATCGTCAGTAGGTAGGGGAGCGGCAGCTTCAATTCGATGATTCGCTGCGGCGATCCGACACTTTGCAAATTACTCATAGGAGCTTTGACCTTGGAATTCACGGATTACATGCTTTGGAAGCTGATCGTTCTGGCGGCGCTGGCGTTCATTGGCGGGTTGTTTGGTTGGCTGAAATAGCAACCGGGATGCTTGAGAGAAGCCCCCTGCTAAGCAGCAGAGTCTCGGGGTCTACGCCCAGCAGCCCTCCGCCTCGTGATGCCATGCCGCTTGCCTTGTTGGACAACAAGCCGAGGCCATAAGCGGCCTCGCCCATAGCACGCGGGCTTGCGAACGGTGCGGCCATAATCGCTGCAGGGTTTGCATACGCACCGAGCCCAAGGCCGCCCATCTGGACCGCCCCAGATAGACCGCGTGGCGTCCATGTATTGAGGGCCTGCCCGGCAATTGCGGGGGTCAATTCCACCCCGCCCTGCTGCTCAAGCTGCTGGGCCAGTGATAGCCGATTGCCGTAATTAGACTGTGCGTTGTTGCGCATCAGGCTCTGCAGCTTGCGGATTGATGTGTCCTTTGCGGCCTTGTCTCCAAGCGACAGGGCCCGCTCAATCTGCGACAGGTCGTCGCTGGCCTTGGCATAGTCGCCCATCACCTTGCTGTATGTGGGCGCCTGTTTGGATATTTCACCCTTGACAGAGTTGTAGACGCTATCGGCGGCCTTGCGGGCAGGCGTGCCGAACTGCGTTGCATCGCGGATATCGCCAATAGCGCGTTTGAGCGCATCGAGCCCCTCTGGGGTGTGATATTCAGCGGGATTCAGGCCGCGCCATTCGCCGACCTTGCCGGCCAATTCATCAACGACACCTGCTGCGTTTTTGTTCGTCTGTACGCCTTTGTAAGACCCCATATCCCGCACACTTTGCAGAGCCCGGTCAATCGGAGCGAAATCCAGAACCTTTTTGTCAGCAGAGATGTCAGTCATCCCGTTGCGGTATTGCGCGCCTCGCTCCCTGCGCATCTGGTCAAGGCCTGTCCTGGCAGCGTCTACCACGTCGCTGAATTCTGCTTGGCCTCTCATGTTCTGCAGGAAAGTCTGATTTCCCGTTTGTCCCGCAGCAAAGGCTGCGCTGAGTGTTTCAGGGCTTGTGCCAGTGGTGCGGCCGATGAGGTTTTTTGCTGCGCCCTTGCCGAGGCTGCCAATCGCTTGCGCGACTCTGAGCGTTGGCGGGAGTGCGGCACCTATGGCCGCCCCGGTACCCGCGCTGTTCGGGTCGATCAGTCCAGCAGACACGCCACCAGAGATCCCGCCGCCAGCTATCCGTGCAGCCATATTGGCTGCTGGATTGAGCAGGTTGCCCGTAGTCATGCCGCCTGTTGCTATGGAGTTGCCCAGCGATGCGACAGTAGGAGCAGCAGCACCCATCATCGGAGCAGCGGCGCGCATGCCGTATCCAAGCACGCCGCCAGCCGGCAGTGTCGCGGCCACGTTGCCGCCGATGCGGCCAATCGATGCGGCAGTGCTGTCTCCGTACTTTGCATCGAATTCCGCCTTGCCGGCATCGTTCATCGCACGCACGCGCGCCGCCTCGCCAGTGGGTTGGCCGGTGATTAGTGACGACATGCTGCGGTCGCCACCTGTCACCTTGTCGTAGAGCGACGCAAGGCCGAGTGCGCCCGTGTCGATCACGTCCTTAGCGCCGCGCAAAAGGCCCATACCGGCGCCTTCGAGCATGCCGACTTGTGGCTTCGGCTGCGCTGGTGCCTGTTGACTGCCACCCATCTGCGAAGTGATGAAGGAGCCCAACTGTTCAGCGGTAGCGCCCTCCGGGCCCTCGACGCTGTACACGCGGCCATCTGGCCCCTCGAGTTTGTAGACCGGCATTACTGCACTCCGATGATGCGGAAACCGCCTGCGCTGGGCTTGGATGGGGCGTCCCATGAGCCCTCGGCGCCGCCCTGGTTGCTCGTGCCACCATTGAGCGGTGCGTATTTGGATTGCAAGCGCTCAACTTCGTCCATAGCGGCCAAGCGGACGTTCGCGGGCAAAGACCGATCAGCAGCTCGCCCTGCTTGCAACTTGTACTCAAGCCGGTCACCGTCAGACTGTGGGCCTTCCATCCGAGGGACGTTGCTCACCAGATCGCCTGCAACGATGTCCAGTTTGGCCGAGACCTCTCCGCCTTTCGTGCTTCTTCCGAAAAACGCGGCCCCCTTGTCAACCATCTCTCCGATTCCGCTGCCGGTCGGCCCTTGCAGGAGCAGCTCCCTGGCGCGCTTCGTCGCAGCAATCATTTCCCCGGCAGACTTCGTCTTTTTCTGTGCCGCCGTATCCCGATCCACATCAGCCTCTGCCGTCTTGGTTGCACGGGTGCGCGCGGCCGCCGCCGCCGCGTCCTCTGCAGCGCTTGGGCTAACTGAGAAATTGCCGGACTGCCCCGATCCTGCCTGATCCCGTGGCCCCATGCCTTGCAGCCTGGCGATCTCGCGGCTCAGGGCTGGACGGTCCGGGTGGTTTGCAGGGAGCTTGCTCAGCTCGTTTTGCACCATCAGGATCTGTTCTTGCGTGGCCGCATCGCGCGATCCTCCTGCGTATCCAGATGGGATGCCGGCAGGCGTAGACGACGGACGCATTCCGCCCACTGCCACTGCGCGTGGAATGATTTCTTTGCGCCCGGTTGTCGGGTTGAATACCTCGACAGTGTCCAAAGATGCGGCCAGGTTCTGGCGCGCCGCATCAGCGCCCACTGCAAACGGGTACTTGGCCGCCTCTACTGCGCCAGCCTCTTGGCCCTTGATTGCAGCGTTGGCCTGGGCATAGCCTGGCGCCTGCACCACCTGGCCGTTCGAGATGGCCATGCCACGATCCAACTGCGGGAAGAAGCGCTGACCGCCGTTGACATCTTCATAGTAGGCCCCTGCGTCGCGTTTGAAGCCTTCCTTGGACGTCTTCCAGATGCTTTCCAGGTCGATGCCATTGGCCTTTAATGCCGCGATCTGGTTCGGGCTCATGTTCTCGATGCCGCTACCGCCACCGGAAGGCACGTTCAGTCCGCCGCTTGTGGTCGCCAATGGCAAGCCGCCAGGGCCTCCCAAAAGGCCGGCCAGCATGTTCTGCTTTTGCTGGGCCATCTGCAACTGCTGCTTTCGCAACTCTGCTTGGCTGGCGTTTTCCTCCACCTGTGATTGCAAGTATTTGTCCTGCAGCCCTGCACGGTGTTGCGCCGCTACGCTCTGTGTGGCGCTGAGCAGCCCTTGGCCCAGACCCATGCCGCTGTTTGCTGCAGCGAGCAGGCCAATCCCAAGTTGGGATTCAGGCGATGCCAGGAAATCCAACAGTCCCGTCATGCTTAGCTCCCGCGCTGGTTGTGGTACTCGTTCAGCGCGTCCTGCTCCCGCTTGCGCAGTGCTGCGGCCACGAGGTCATCCACCGTCTGCTGGCTGGGCGCCTCTGCAGCCGGTGTGGGCTTTAGCGCGCCGTTGAATGGGTTCTGTGCGGCGAAGTCGATCAGGCCGTAAGACTGGCCGCCAGGCGCTGCGAAAGGACCCGCACCGCCCAGCAAACCGCCCATTGCACCGCCCATAGCCGATCCGCCCGCCATGCCCTGCCCTTGCGGCTGGCCTTGGGCCGCTTGCATGCTGGCGATCAGGCCGGCGAAATCTGGAGACCCGCCCATGCTGCCCTGCGCCTGCATCCCGCCTTGATCGCCCTGGTACTGCATCGGCTTGGTCGATTGCATCCCGCCCATAGGCTGCGCTTGTTGTTGGCCGCCCATCTGGAACGTGCCGTTGCCCCCGTAGGAATACTGCGGCGCCTCGCTCCCGGCTGGAGCACGCTGGTAGTTCGTGCTCATCAGCCGGTTAGCGAAGTTCATCAGCCCGGGCGCGGTCTGGTCGCGGAAGCTGTCCAGGTCCGAATACAGGTTCTGGTAACCGACTTGCTGCTGCTGATTGAAGGGGTTCTGCTGGTAGTAGTTCTGCAGTTTGTCGCCAGTCGTCAGACTGTTGCGCAACAACGGGGCCGCAGGCGCCCACGGCTCTTTAGTGTTGGTCTGTTGCTGACCACCGCCGTCATCTGACATCAGGCCGCCAACGACTGCGCCGGCAATAGGTGCTGCTGCACTCGGCATATCAAAGTTCCTTTTCCAAAGTGACAGCTTTCACGCTGTAATCTCGATGCTTTCTCGACCACCCTTTGCGGCCTTCGATGATGGCTTTCCTGCACCCAACAGATCGGCCCCATTGTTCGATCTCGTCTTTCAACGCCGGGTCATAAGGCCCAGCCATGGCAATGCATCTCAAGACTCGCATTCCGTCCGAAATGAGTACTTCGGTGATGGCCCAAAGGTCGCCCCTCCTCCAAAGTTGCGCCAAGTCTTTGCGGCAGCGGTCCACCCATTCATCAGCGGTTTGCGAGTACGAATGAGCGAACGCGGCGGCCAAGGCGCTGGACGCCTCGTCC
Organism: Acidovorax sp. SUPP1855; assembly: GCF_030158955.1. NCBI lineage: Bacteria > Pseudomonadati > Pseudomonadota > Betaproteobacteria > Burkholderiales > Comamonadaceae > Acidovorax > Acidovorax sp. SUPP1855. Next base: position 56,191 of record NZ_BQXI01000027.1, read on the forward strand.
GGAATTTGATTCGGTTGATAGACCATCAGAACTTAAATCCCAGGCCGCCGCCGCCAGTACCGAGGCCATAGTCGTAACTGCCGATGTTGTAGCTGCTAGGGTTGGATGTGGTGGCCGTCAGGCCTCCACCACTATTCCCGCTGCCCCACCAATTGCCAAACTGGTTTCCGAGCTGTGCGCCACCAAGAGCGCCGAGCACGGGACTACCCTGATTGCTTGCCGATCCGGTCGTAGCTCCATATCCCTGGCCGATCCCGTTGAATTGGTTGGTGAACTGGCTCCAGTAATTCATCGGCGTGTTCTGAATGTTCGTGCCAGCATTGATGCCTGTTTGGTTGCCCTGCTGCAAACGGTCATAGATACCCAGGCCCATGTTGGCGCCCTGCTGCTGCCACGCCAGGTTGTCGTTGTTGATGTTGCGATCCAGGTTGGCGTAGCCCAGGCCCGTGTTGGCATTGAGGTTCGCAAAGCCCAGGGCGTTGTTGCGCAGGCCGAGATCCTGGCTCGTCGCGTTGTTCCGCAGGCCCAGGTCATAGCTGTTGTTCGCGTTGAGGTAGCCTAGATCATTGTTTCTGCGGCCCAGGTCGTACTGAAGTTGGTTGTTGTACGAATTGCCGTAGAGGCTTGCCAAGCCCGCTGCATTTGCGGTCTGGTTATCGCTGATAGCGTTTGACTCGATGACGCCCTGACGTGACCCACCGTAGCCACCCGACGCCATCGCCTGGGACGCAATGCTAGGGAGCACGTTGCGCTGCAGGTTCTGCGTGTTTTGCTGTACCAGCGAATCACCCATCTGCTGCAGATAGGGGTTTTGGCCGGCAGAGGACATGCCAGCCGTTCCAGCCAAGCCAGAAAAGTTCGGCGCTGGGGTTTGAGACATTCCACCGAATGCCGAGCCCATGCCAGCCATTGCGCCGCCAGACGAACCGCCAAAGGCCGCAGGCTTGGTCGTCTGCATGCCGCCAGTGCTGGGCATCTGGTATGCGCCGCCTGCAGTCGATGCAGGGCCGGCGCTGTTGGCGGCATAGGCAATGTTGCCTGAGCCGTCCTGCCAAGCCGTGCGAGCAGGCCCGCGCGAGCCATCCGCGTAGATGACACTTCCATCATCGGCGATGGTGTAGCCGCCAATCCCCGAAGACCCGCCAAAAGATGCTGCCATGATTTACCCCAAAAAGCGCCATGCGCCGGCGCGGTATCCATAAAAACCAGAGCCCGACCCGGGGTTCCACAATGCCCCGTCAGCGAGCACGATCATTCCTTCCGCGAGCTTTGCGGGCTCCTTGAACAAGGTTCGGCAGGCCAGAAAGTCGGCAGGCGACTCGATGGCCCGGGCGATCACGTTGTGTTCGGCATCAAGGAATTGAGGTAGCGCCTGCGGGTCGCTCGGGACGTTGGTTGGGCGGTAGCGGGACATCAGTACCTCCCCTGCGAAACAATGTCGATGTCGCAGCTATCGATGCGCCATGGCTGGTTGTCCAGCGAAGAGATGCGCAAAGCCAGGAACCGCGCCCCATTGCTGAATGTGTCCACCTTGAAGCCGCCTCCGACCGTGTGAGTGGCTGCCGGGCTCCATGTGACCGGGGCCTCAATGTCCATCTGCGAGCCCACCTCAAACTGGATGCGCGTGCCCTTGGCCGCATCGACGCGCGGCACAATGGAGCGGATCAGCTTGACCATGCTCGGAGCGTCCATGCTGATGCCGGTGCGCTCAACGTAGCTCGTGTAGACCGAGCCATTAAAGGTTGCAGTGATGTCCATCGCGTTGATGGCCGGCGTGGTGCTGCAGGTCAGCAAGCGAGCTTGGGCAGGTGAATATTGGTCTTCGTCCCATGCCGAGGCCGCGTCCTGCCACGTGTCGGTTTGCGCCGCCCAGGCGGAGAATGCGGAGTAGTCGATTTGTCCCGTGGTGCCATACGTTGCGTTGTTGAGCTGACGGATAGCCCAAGTGTTCTCCACCCAGTTCCAGACTGCGGCAAGAGAGCAAGATGCCTTGCCCAATTCGGGGAAGCACACCCACACCTCTTTCGCCACCGGGTTCGTGGTCACGAAAGAGCGCTTACGGTTCGTGCTGTCGATGGTCCGAAACAGCCATTTCCGCATCACGTTGTTGATGATCGACTGCGGGCCTTGGCCGCTGTGCAGCACCACGTCACCGGCTGCGAGCACAACATGCCCCAAGTCAGTGTTGGCGACACATCCTCGGGCCAGCGCGCCGATTGATCCGGGGAGGCGCTGGAATCGAAAGACGTCCTGACCACCCGTTGCGATCATCGAGAACATGGCGTTTTCTTTGTAGATGATGTTCGCGTCGGCGAGCTGGAGCTGATCGACCATCAAACTAGGCTCTTCGGCCAAGTCGATCTCTCCGGCCAATTTGGTCTTGTCGTTCTGGTCCCAGCTACCAGGCACAGAGCCGGGGGCGGCCACGTCCGACCACTTCACCATGTGCGGGAAACGGTCGTTGGTCGTGCCTACATTCTTGGTGATATCCAGCGCCACCAGCACGTTTTTGTATGGTCTGATCGATGCGGCGCGGGTAGCAGCAGGCCATGCCGTGAGTGGCAGAAATACACCCGAACCACCCCAATACCACGGGGCGTCTTTGCCGTTGTTGAGCACGTTGACGCCATTGAGCGTGCCCCCCGTGTAGCGGTCGTCAATCGCTCCCGTTGGGGCAGTGGTCGGCGTCACATTGAGCCGCGTCGTGCCGTTGTCTGCGTAGATCGCATTGAGACCTGCATGCACCCACCAGCGGCTGCCGCCCTGGTTGTACTGTTGTAAGTAGTAAGGAGTGACCACGGGCGCATCAAACACGCGCTTTTCGCCAAGGAAACGCTCGATAGCGCCATTGCGAAACCGCATATTGAGCGCGTCCGACCACGCCATGCCCGGAGAGGTGCGACTATTGACCGGCAGCTCCTGGGCGGGCTTGTCCTTGATGACGCCAAACCGCCCGAGCGAGGGGAAGGTGACAGACGTCATCCGACAAACACCCGCACGCCAGGGCCAAAGGCGCCAACCGCTGCGGCTCCAGGAATCGAGATGTCACCCAGATAAGCGGTGGGCTGGGAATTAACGGTGGCCGCAGTCCCGGAGACGAAAAACTTGGTCGCGTTCGCTATGTTTAGTTCGCCGCAAACTAGGCCATCAACCCTGATCTGGGTGGAATTTGTGGCAGGCGTTCCCCCGCCAGCGATGTAGAAATTCGATCCACCGCCGACGCCTTGATACACACCAATATTACTCATGTCCCACTGCACGGCGTTGCTCAGATAAACGCCCGCGTTCTTGCAGCCGAATATCTGCACGTTTCTCACGTCAGCTCCTCTGATGCCTTGGGGGCTTGTCCGGTCATTGCCATACGCAACAAACCCCGAATACCAATACGAATCGGGTGATTTGCGGGTGATGTAGAGATCGCTGAAAGTGGTCTGGTCCGGCTGATACTGGGAGCCGCCTTGCAAGCTCACGGCAACGCACGCGGAGTTAGGATGCCCCGCCTCAAGTGCAATGCAAAGGCTGTGCACGCCGCCACCGCTGATCCCCTGGGCTGCATTCGTAGAGTAGAAGTTTGCGGAATTGGAGTCCAAGATCACCGTCGATGCCTGGCTTCCTGCGCCACGAAGAGTAACGCCCGCCCATTGGGCAGCGCTAGGGACTGTTTTTGCCAGCAGTTCGCGGCCAGGCGGTATAAATATTTCGCCTCGGCCGTACTTTGCTCGCAGAGTTGCGCATGCGGCAATTAACGCTGGGCCTATGTCGGTGCCAGCGCCAACCCCTGTGCGATTCGTCCACCCGCCAACGCCGTAAATAGCGTTCAGAACTTCATCAATACAGACAATCCCAGGCCGCGATAGATCGGGAGTGGCTGGAGCTGGCGGCGTTGCCTCCGCCGGCTTGCTGCGCTGGTCCCAGGACGGGGGGTTGGCGTCAACCAGCATCCACTCCGTCATGTTGTCCATCTGGAGTGCGTACTTGCCGACATCTGCAGGAGCCACGCTGATTGCTAGCCTTGCGGCCTCATCAGAGGCCCTCCAGCTATGCGGGGCGGGTACGGCGTAGTTGGTGATGACTTGCATGTTCATGGTTCGCAAGACGCCATCCAGTGGATGGACATGTTTGATTGAGCAGCGACCACACTGGCCATGCAGCGGATGGTTGCCCCCATTTCCCCCGTCGAATAGATCGAGGCCGCGTAGTCGCCGATGCCAGATGCGGAGAATCCAGCGCCGGCCGCGAATGGGTTGTAGGTAATCAACGAAGGGGCGCTTTTCATCCGCGTCTTGAACGGGATGTCTACGGTGAAGTTTTGCGCGTTGGATGTCTGTGTTGTCACCACGGCCGCGCCAGCGCTAGAACCCAAGTTCTGGCGTGGCTGAATTGCCAAGTCGAACGACTTTTGCAGGTAGCGCTCGCAGTCGCGCAGGTACTCCGCCTTTCGCCTCCGTTCAAAGGCCGTTGCCGTGCTGCCTTTTTCGAACTGGACAAGAGACAGCGTCCCGGTCCCGAATTCGATGTTCACCGATGTTCCACCGGTGACGCTGGCGGTCACTCCAGAGGCGGAATAAGCGCCGGCCGCGATCCTCCCTTGCGAGGTCCCAACCCAGGAAAGCACATGCGTCCCGGTTTCGAGGTCGTCTCCATCCACCACCTGCAGCAGAGTCCCCGCCGAGATGGTCAGGGTGACAACGCCTCCAGTTGTAGAAAATGTGTATGTGCAACCACCCGGTCCAGCTTTCCACCCGTCATGTCCATAGCTGTTAGAAGCCAGCGCCACAGAGCCCGAAACAACTCTTTGGTTGATGAGGAACGCGCCATTCCAGGACTTGTTCCGAGTGCCCGAAAACTGTCCGCCGTTTAGGCTGGATGCGAACAGGACGGGAATCGTCAATGTAGGTATGGCCGTTGTCCAGCTCGCGTTTGTGCCGTCCGATGTGATGACCTTGCCGGCGTTGCCCGCCTGCCCAGGCAACACAGCCGAGAAGGCCGCGGCGTTGACGAAATCCAGGCTTGCCGCCTTGCTGCCAGCAGACCCTGCTGCAAGCGTTGGGACGCGCACCACGGCAGAAGTAAAGTCGTGAATCCCGGAGTAGGTGTCTCCGGCCTTGCTTGCCTTGCCGGCGAATTGCCCCTGGATATCGCTGGTGACGTTATCGAGATAGCCAAGCTCTGCTGCAGTGACGGTCCCGATTGACGTGTTCGCCGGCAGGGTGACAGCAGACGCCCCGCTGTAGTTGTGGGCGCCGGTATAGGTCGCGCCCGACAGGCTGGCCTTGCCAGTAAACTGAGCCTGTATGCCAGACGTCACACCCGACAGATAGGCGATCTCTGCAGCCGTCACAGTCCCGACAGTCGTCGCCGCAGGGAGCGTCACAGTGCCGCCAAAGACGTGTGCACCAGACCATGTTTGTCCGGTGATCGCGCCTTTGCCGTTGATCTGCCCTTGGATTCCAGAGGTGACGCCGGTAACGTAGCTCAGCTCGATGTGCGACGCGGAGACGGCGCCCGCCACGTTGGGGAACGTGTTTTTCAGCGTGGCTTTGGTCAGGCGGATGTGATCATCGCCTTCGCTTATGAGATCAGCAGCCAACGGCCAAGCCACGTTGAGCTGGTTAATAAAGGTCGCGTTTTCGAAGGACATTATTGGCCTTCGTAAATGTTATATGAGCGACCTTTGCTAATCTCGGTGACAAGCTTAACGTTTTTGTCTGCTCGCGCCTCTTGGCGATTAGCGCGCTTTATTGCATCCCGGAACCTTGCATCCCAGCGAATTGCCGATTCATCATCGAATTGATAGTTCGAACTCTCAAAGAGAGTGGCGAATAGATAGATGTCCGGATACTTCGTCAAAATCTCGTTTGTCTGCTGGCTAGCAGATATTGAGTACATCGGCGAATAGCGGTACTGCAACGGATAAACCGCGTCTACGGGCGCCGGGAATCGAATTACATCTCCGTCAATTCCATAGTAATACGGCTTTGCCGGGTCGGTTGAATACGGTAGATCCTCGACCATCAATTGCAATATCTCACGGCGGCCGCCGCCTTCTCCAATCCAAAAAGCAATTGGCTCAAATCCAGACGGCAATGGGACGTAATCCGATCCAATAACCGTATGGATTATCACAGTGCGCTCTAGCATTTTCGGGTGGGCCAGTTCCTTAATCCGGGTTTCTGCGAGCTTCACAAAGTCCGGGGCCTGGGCGCCCAAATCGTTCCGCTTGCTCCAGGCCTGCACCTGTGCAACGAGGTCGTCATAGGTCGCCAAGGCCATGGATTACCCCTGGTTTTTGCGAGGGCGGCCGACAGGGCGATTGGTCTTCTCGTCGGCATATTTCCGGTCGTTGTCGATTGGGAAATCAGGCGTGGGGGCCGAGCCCGATGTGGCATAGATGTAGCCGTCCTTCGGGTCTTCTGACGCAAGCGTCGTCTTCACCGGGTCAACGAGTGCCGTGGACTCGCCATGCTTGACGTCCGGGTATGCCTCCTTTTCCTCGCTGGGCTTTGCTGGCTGGTAGCCCATTGCGGTGGCACCGGCCTCTTCTTCTCCGCTGTCCACGATCACCATGTGCTGCAGGACGTTCCCGTCCTTGTAGAGGGCTTTTGGGTATTGCTTCATTTGAAGATCCTTAAACGGACGTGCCGGTTTGCACTGCGTCAGGGCGCAGCCAAGTGACTTTGTAGATTTCCCCAGCCGTTGGAGTGAGGGCACCAGCCGTGGTGTTTGCAAAGGTGACGCCGATGGTGTCGTCGGAGACAACACGGGCATTGACGATGCCCAAACCAGCCTGTGGCGTTCCTGTGCGGGAAACGCCGGCGATGGCATCTCGCAGGCGAATGCCTGGAAGACGGAAGGTCTGCTCAGCAGTGGTAGCAGCGGCAACAGATGCCGGCGTCAGAGTGATTTCAGCCACCCCAAGCGCCAGCGTGTTGCCCATGATCGTTCCTACGGACATGGGCAACCTCCTTAGTTGGACAGCAGACGGACTGCCAATTGAGGGCGGATCGTCTTGTAGCCGTACAGCACGTCGAAACGGGCTGGCAGCGTGTCGTTTTGGATGTTGTAGTCCGACACGAAACGCATGCTGATGCCGTCGTACACCTCGCGATAGGCGTCCTTCTTTGGGGGCAGGATCAGATCGACAGTCGCAAATGCGAAGGCGTCACGGTGGAACGCCAGCGATGGGCGGTAGATGCCCGAAGCAGTGCCCAGCTTGGCGATTGCAGCGCCGTTTGCAGGGCTTGCAGTGACGTTCTGGTACGCGCCAGTAGCCACGATCGAAGGGCTGATATTGATCGTGCCGGCGCCGCCCGCGAAGTCTGCGGTGACGACAAACTGCTGCAGCGTGCCGGTGTCCACCTTGCTCTCAGGATGCACGCGGTTAACACCACCGATCGTGATGACGTCGCCCTTCTTGAACGTGGCCGTGCCCGTAGCGACAACGATCGTTGCGCCCGTCTGTGCAGCGCCGTTGACGGTGTAGCCAGTAGCAGCGGCAGCGGTGCCGGTAACTTGGCCGGGCATCAGCGTGTTTTCCCAGAAGTCGAAGCCACCGGTCCGGCCCATCATGCCCTCGCGGTACTGCTTGGCAATCTGCGTCGAGTCTTGGAACAGGCCTTTCAGCTGGTCAACCATGTCCACGTTGTCCGTGGTGTTGAGGATGACGCTGCGGTTGTTGTCCATCGGCGCCAGGTTGTCGTTGAGGATCTTGCGAGCCTCCAGCACCTTGCGGAACGTGAGCGGGCTGCCGATGTTGTTCACGGCATAGGGCACGTCCAGCATCATGGAGAACGCATCCGCCTCGATGGAAGCGGCGAGCTGGGCCATTGCCGGCTCCAACACTCGGTCTGCGTAGTCATCCAGGCTCAGCGTGCGCTCAACGGACGAAAACGACACGCCGACGTGCTTTTGCTTGTTGATCTGCAGGGTTACTACCTGATCATTCGTGTCCTGAGTTACCAGATTAGGTCCGTCAGTCACGACATACTGGTTTGGCAGGCGAATATCGATCGAATTGCCGATCTTCGCGCCTTCTTTAGCGAATTTGCTGTCGTAGGTACGATTGACGTTACCGACAAAGTTGAGTTTCTGGTGCAAGATTACCAGCGCCTTGCGGGTAATCTCCTTTGGGGTAAGCAGGCTATTGGCCATGAGTTAATCCTTTGAAATCAAGAACGTTTCTTTGCCATTCGCTTGCGTTCGAACTCCGCCCATTGATCCATAGACATATCACTCGGATTGGTGGAATTACCACTTCCGGACTTGACTACAGTTAGAGGGGTTACCGCTGCGGATGGCTTAGGCTTGGCAGTGGCTTTTGCCACCATCTGGTCGTACTGCATGGCTTTATGGATAAGCACGACTGCACGATGGTCGGTAATCGTTGCTAGGTCGTTATCCGAAAAGCCCATGGACTTCGCATAGCTGGCGATCTGCGAAGCCTTTTCAGGCGTCCAGTCCTTGATTTCGCGGGACAAAGCGGCTTTACTTTGTTCCAGCCGGCTGCGCATTGCCTGCTGCTGCTGGAGTGTTAATTGCTGCTCGTGCTGCGAAATCTGATTGACCAACTGGCTGCGCGCATCTTTAGCCTGTTGGAAGTCGAACCACAAACGCTGCGCCTCCTGCGGGTTCTCGGCATTCAGCGCTTGCCAATTAACCTGCTGGTATTGCTGCAGTCTCTGGTCGATTGCCGCTACATGCGCATAAGCCTGGATATTCGCCTGCTGACGCTGCACCGTCTCTTGAACCTGCCGTTGCTCCTGCTGGAGTCGGCTTTGCTGTTCTTCGGTCTGGCGGCGTAGCTCGGCTACTTCCTGGGTCTTTTTGGTGTAGTCGGATTGCCGAAGTAAGGCGTCTTTCAGCTTCTTCGGCAGGCGGTATTTCTCACCGTTGTAATCAACTTCCTCTTCATCCGATTCAGGGGGCGATTGCTCGCCTCCATTCTCAAGTTCCGATTCGTTGCCAGACGACTCGAATTCCGCCTCTGGGGCGGTCGAAGTTTCGACTTCTGCAGAAGCAGATTGGTCGGCGTTTTCTTCCATTACGGTCCTTTTCCCTTCCGGGAACCAGCGTCATCTCGACGTTAGGGCGGCCTGCTATTTAATGTGCACAGCCCATAACACTACTGAGCCACCTCAGCTGTTGCGGGATTGTATACCTGCTGATTCTGAGATTCAAATATTTTCGACTGCAATTCTTGCTGCTTCGAGCCGGCATTGATACGGGCGATTTCAACATCACGCGCCTTAATCTCCAGGTCGGCTAGTTTGATGTCCCGGTCTGCCTGTGCCTTCATGGCTTCAAACTGTGCCTTCTGATTTTCCTGCTGCGATTTCTGGTGAGCCTCTTGCAGCTGCGCAAACTGCTGGGCGCCTGCCTGCAGCTGCTGCTGCATTTGCTGCATCTGTTGTTGGGCCTGAGGTGGAATAGGCTGCTCACCATTTTCCATTGCCTGGATTTGAGGCGGCAGCAGGGTTTTCAAGCGTGCAGCGATCTTGTCCGCTTCCGGCCAATCCTGCGCCTTGACAAGCATGTCCATCAATATCGGGGCGGCTGGCGGGAATGCACGGGTCAATTCAGTAACTGAGGCAACGAACTCTTCCCGCTGAGTGGTGAAACTTGGACCCGCCTTCACTGTTACGTCATATTTACCATTCTGCAGGTCGTAAATCAACTCAGACCCATCGGATTGGGGAATTGCCTGATTAACCTGAACAGTAGTGGGCTTCATGTCCTCTCCCAGCACGCGCAATACTCGCGGGCTGTCGTACACCTTGGGGATGAGGTCAACCAGAATGCGCCCAGTCTGCCGAATGGCCCGGGTCATGTTGTCCAGAAAGTGGAACGTCGAAACGTCTCCCTCTCGCTGGCGGGCAATGATCGCGCGGCCAGAGGTCTCATTGCTTCGAGCACCGAGCGATGCATCGTGCAGCCCGATTACCGACTTGATGTCATCCGATGCGCTGAGCGCCTCTTGCAGAGCGCCAGCGGGCGGCCCGGCAAATGGCTGCCTCTGCGGGGGCGCGGCGCCTTCAACCAGGTCATATTCGATGTATGGATGCGTCTCGGTGTTGGCGGTAGCCCACTTGGCCGAGTCCGTATCGAACGAGCCGGCTGCACCAACATACGGCGTCTTCGGCGCAAGCGCTACCAGCTCAGTGGATGCGGTGCGCCAGTAGTTCAGCATGCGCTGAGGGTCTTTAGCGAAGCGGATCAGAGAGATCCAATGCTTCTTGCCTTCGATGTTCACTTCGTCCCCATATACCGGGATGATGGGGATGTACTTACCAGCCCATTCCTTGGACTCCAGCACCTCTCCACCGCCGATCCAGTGCTGAGTGACCTTGTACGCTTTCGTTTGGCGCTCGGCGGTAACTGTGATGCCCTGGGCTAGGAACATCTCCTCGCGCTCTTCGTAGTCCTTCTTGTCCCACACCTCGCCAGTGGACAAGCGCACGATGGTCTTATCCACTTCCACCCGGGTCCAATATTCGGCAACTCGGATGCGGTCGTCGTCGATCCATTCGTGACGATCATCTCCTGTCGTCCCGTCTTTCCAACCTTGCACGTCAGCATTGGGCCAGCGGCGTTTGAATTCAGGCTCTTTCATCCACTCGGTGACAAACGCGCGATTCCAGTCGCTGCCGTCGCCTGCTTCAGCGTCCGGGTCGCCGTAGACAGTGAACGGGTTGGCTACACGCTTGATTAGGATGTCCAGGTCGAAGTTGTCATCACGGGCGTAGTCGGTCACCACACGGATATAGCCGAAGCCACCGGACACGGCGCTCTCGATGGCCGTGTCATAGGCAATGTCCGCGCCGGAGATCACCTCGATGTTGCGGATCAGTCCATTGAGCACCTCAGCCGTCTTCACGTCTCCGCCATCGTCCACAGGATGGCAATGGATCGACGGCTTATTCAGCCGGGCGTCGTTGACCACTTGGCGGATATAGGTAGGCAGGCGATTAATAGTGAGGCACGGACGGCCCTCCTGCCTGCGCTGCTCTTCCACTTCAACAGGCCATTGCTGCGCCAGCCGTGCGAATCTCAGATCCTCCAGCGCTTCACGCCGGTTATCTGATTCCGAAGAAATACAGGCCTCGAAATCCTTCATGGCCTGCGCATATAAATCGTCGTCTTTTTTGGTCATGTTGCGGCGCCATCTCGGCGTTAGCTAATTGACTATCCCATCCAGGACACAACCCTTTTGGGTTGCGGTTTCTTTTCCTTTTTAGGGCCGGACACCACACCGGGGAATAACTCAGTCAATCCCCAAATGAGCGCATCGGCCCTATTTGGGGAATCTGCGCCAGTGTAGCCGAAGGTGCTAAATGCAGATAGCTCGTCTTCCAGCTCATGGAAGTTTCCAATATGCCGCACTTTGCCCTGCTCATATAGGGCTGATATTGGTTCGGCACGCACCGCCTTGCCCCTTGTCGCTGTGACCTTCTTAAATGGAACACGGGGCTTACAAGTCTGTATGGTGTAGCGCACCATCTCCCCGCCGTAATTCATTTCGCCGACAATCACGTCCGCTTGGTGGCGGTCATATGCATCCGTGGCAATACGCCCCCAGGTTGCCGGCCCGGCTTTAACCGTGCAGTCCTCGATCAAGTATGCGTTGCCATCAATCCCAAGACCCACCACGATGATGCCGATGGCGTCGTTGTCCGCATTGTCAGCATCGTCTGCGCCTGACGGATCAACAGAGACCACGACACGCACAAACTGAGGCACGTCACCATCAACTACGCGCCACTTCTCGAATACGTCATCCTCGAATAATGCATTTGGGGTGGCGTCAGCGAATGATCCTTCTAGAAAACGCTTTCTCATTCGCGCAGATAATCCCTGTAGGGTTTCAAGATAACCTTCGCTTAGATTCTCCGTGTTATCACCCGGGTTAATCTGGAAGCTCGCATAATCAGCAGTGTTGCGTACTGCCTCTTTTTTGTCAGGATCACGCTTCTCGATGAATAACCGGTAAGACCAATGTGCTTTACTGGGCGGGTTGCAGTCGTAATAGAACCTTGGCTTAAGCCTCTGCGGCTCCTTGCCTTGAATCTGTTGCATGGCCTGCTGAGCGAGTCGAGTAACGGCAATGCTGCGGCTTTCCCATGGTATTTGGCTGCACTCGTTTAGGTAAATGGTGGCGAACTCCATCCCTAGAATCTTTTCCGTCCGCTCCTTGTCATCAAGGCCGGCAAAGAAAATCTGACTGCCATTCTCAAACTCCGCGTACCAGTCCGTCTTGCTGAGCGTGTGCTTTACGCCGGGAAAGGCAAGGCGCATCACCTTGGGGAAGGTGTCCAGCACCACCGAGGCTTTGATCGCGTTGAAACGGAAACGTAGGATGGCATGCCGGCTGTTTGGCGCCTTGAGGGCCCGCATGATGACATTGCGCACCAACAGGAAGGTCTTACCGCTGCGGCTTCCCCCAAACAGCATGCAGTGCGTGGCATCTCCCGCCAGCACATGCTGCGCCTCCTGCTGCCTGGGATTGAGCTTCAAAGCCGCTCGTCCAGATTGGTCGCAGCAACAACAACCGGGCCGCCGCCCGCCCCAGTCACCTCAGTCCGCGCCAGCTTCGGCGCCGCGAACTCGGCCAGCTTAGCCATAAGATCCAGCGCCTTACCCGGGTCGGCCTTCTCCGGATTGCCGCCGCCAGTTGCCACTCTCTCAAGCCAAACAGCCACGTTATCGGCGTTATCGCTCAATAGCTTGGTCACTGTCTCCCGAAACTCGCGGGTGGCCTTGTTGGGCACGCCAGGGGCCCTGCCGCCCGTTTTCTGGCGTTTCTTTTGCTGGTTTCTGTTTGTTTCTAATTCAGACACAGAACTCGACTCCTTACGGTTGGTCGATGATTGATTAAGAGGTCTGCACCGCAATGCAGGAGACGTTGATGCCTGCCGGTGCGTTTATGGAAACACTGAAACCTATCAGCTGAGTGATGAGCGTCAGTGTTGTTGGCAATGTCTGGAGGCGATATCCCCTTGCGGTGGCGCCTACATATTCACCATTGACATTGGTTACCCAGCTTTTCACCTTGAAGATGATTGGCTGGTTGTTGGCATTTTCCTCATAGGTGAAGTCAACGCCGGGCTTATTCGCGAATGATCGCGTGAATGAATAGGACACCTCCCCCGATGCGTCAGTGACACCCCATGCCACGCTAGTGAGACGAGGGTGCTTATGGTCATCACGTGAGGCTTGGCTACCCACACCTGGGGCGGCAGAGATAGCTTCTGCAGGCGGCATGCTGTCGCTTAGGCTGATGGAGTTCCCCAGCAAGCCCTGACGAATCCACGATCCAAACCATCCCATGGCTATACCTCCGTACCGTAGGTGATATAAAGAGTTCCCAACTTGCCAGTCTTGGTCTTGACTGCGATATGCGTGGCGCTGCCCCGGCGCTGGGTTCCAAAACTCCCGGGAGGCAATGGGATATCAGCACTCGCGGGGTCCATCGTTGCTCCAGCCCACCGAGCGAATACGATTTCGTCGCAATCCACAGTCAGGAGCATGCAAGGCTGGCTTGTGTCTGACAGGGGTATTACCGTCGAAGTCCCAGTTAATGCAATTGCCTGGGTCGGAATGTTAGCAGGAAGAAAAGTCGACATATATTCTCCATCAATCCTGTATATATATCACTCGGCTTATCTTTAGTCAACGCAGTTAATTATTTCAATATAATTCAGCGGTTGATCTCTGCCATATCCACAACCTCCGGCGCCCTGGAGTCAATGCGCTGCTGAGTCTTTTTAAGCCACCGCTCGTACTCTCCACGGCTCACGCTCTGCCGCTGTAGATCGTGATAGCCGAACACGTCACGGATGGCCTTGAGCCCTACGGCCGTAAAGCCGAACACGCGCGTTGACTCGTAGCGCTTGGCGGCTTGGATGAGGGCTTGCTCAGCCTCTTGGCATGCGGGCAGTGCTTCGTGGCCGATTCCACCACGCGCCATGGTCTCGCAAACGTTGTTCATGCCCGTGAGCGCTTCCCAGTCCTGGAGGGTCGCTTGGCCCTTCACGAATTCCTCAATGGAAGCCAGCTCAGCAATGCGGAGGCGGTTTAGGAGCGCGTCGGAGGTGATGGCTGCGCCTTGGATCGCGATCATCACCGTGTCTTGGTTTGTGGGCCAGGTGCGGCGTTTACAGCGCTTTCTCATTGCGCGCTCTCGTCTTTGTCGTCGGGGTGGCGGCGGTATTGGCGGAAATAGTGCCATGCCGGCTCACATATACATTCGTGCCAAACCCCATCCGCATGAAATTGCCACAGCTGACTTGGCCGCCAAGTCTTGCGCAGCTCGTCGTGCGGTTCGGGATTATCGAAAGTTATCCCGGGCTGGATAGTCGGAAGGTCCATCGGCGAGGCCTGGGCGGGCAACCGATCCTCGACCAGCTTCGCGTAGCCTTGCATGTCGTGCCAGTTGTCCGAGTAGTTCGGGTCGCCTGACAGGATTCGGGCCTGCTTGTCGGCGATGACGGTGAGCGCCTGCTTTTGCACAGCATTGAGGCGAGCCCAGCCAGCAGAGGCGCGCATCACGTCTTGGATCTGCTGTGCAATGGCCGCATGGTCGGCGAAATCGCCGTACCGGCTACCGCGTTCTGAGAGGGTGGCTTCGATGGTCATTTCTCGGTCTTCCTTTTCTTTGCGTAGTAGTCGGTCAGTAGTGGGGCCAGGATCGTCCAGCCGAAGATTTCCTGTACTAGGCGCCATGCAAGACGATGGATGCACAGCAGCAGGGCAAGGAATACGCACAGAGCACCAGCAGAGCCCAGCGCTACTCCAAGCCAGTAGAGGTAGTCAGTCATTTGCATCCTTCCATCAGCCGTTGAATCGTCACGTCCAGCGCGTCGGTTTCGTCCATCTTGTGGATCGCCCAGGCGCGGCGTTGACCGTGCAGGCCCATTAATGGGCCGCGATGGCAGCTCTCGCACAGGGCTATGCAGGTGTACTGCCGGTGTTGCTTCAGGTGGTGAGCTTCACTTGGAGCGCTTGCGTCACACACACTGCACGCGAGTTCCTTGACTCGGGCCAGATGCCTACGCTCTTTGGCGTTGAGTTTGTTCAGCATCCGACCTCCAGCACGACAGCTCCACCCTTGATAACGGGCCCACGTTTCAGGGTCAGTGGCTCGAATAGCTGGTCATCAACCCCCAGCGCTTGGCTAATCCCGTCGAAATCGGCCTTCATTGCCGCAAGAAGGTTGTCCAGGTCGCGCCGGCGCTTGTCTGGAGCGTGGAAAGTGACAACCATCTGCAGCGTTCCCGGTGGCGGCGTGTAGCCGGCCTTTCGCATCTCCGAGAGAGTCAGCAAGCGGGCATCTGCCAGGCGCTTACCCTTGGCCGAATGCACAGCCCCCCAGTGGCGGCCGTTCTTGCGGTTGGGCGACAGGCAGGCGTCTGGCCATGGGAGTTCAATGCGCATATTCCCCTTCCGCCTTGAACTGCACGCCCTTCTCCGCCCCGAATGCCGCAATCAGTTCTTGCAGCTCGGCCATCTC
Source organism: Acidovorax sp. SUPP1855 (assembly GCF_030158955.1). NCBI lineage: Bacteria > Pseudomonadati > Pseudomonadota > Betaproteobacteria > Burkholderiales > Comamonadaceae > Acidovorax > Acidovorax sp. SUPP1855. The sequence continues at coordinate 71,696 of NZ_BQXI01000027.1, forward strand.
GCCCCTGGTCATCTTGGACGTGCGCTGGCCGCAGATGACAAAGCCGCCGTCAAGCCCTGGCACGGCCTTTTGACGCTTGAGCGATGCGCTGAACACGTCCTTCCACTCCTCGTCGGTCAGCCTCTGCCCGTACCAGTCAACCTGCTGGCTTATGTCTCGCAGCATTGCCCACAGGCGGCGGTTCTGCGCATCGCTGCGCGTCTCTGGCCGCACCTCCAGAACAAGCCTGTGCCCAGCCATCAGCAGAGCCTTGGCATGCATCCATGCGTGCATCAGGGCTTTGTGGGCTTGAACTGGCTCCCACATTGACAGGGTGATTCGGTCGCTCATCGCCAGCTCCTCCACATCTCGCGCCGAGATTCTTCGGTGCGCTCGTTAAGTTTTTCCATATCGCGGATAATGCGTCGCGTCTCGCGGTCTATGCGGATGGTCGCGATGAGGAAAACAAAGGCCACACCACACATGACCAGTGTGAATATTTCCAACCAATTCATGCTGGCACCTTGTTTCCGAAATAACGCATGGCCGCCGGCTTGAGCTGGCTGGCATGCACCCACTGCGGGGCGCGCAGGGGATAGGGAAGGTCGTGGTCTATGACTGCGATCTGCACGCAGCCAGAGCCAGATTCGAGGGCGATGGCGTCGTATGCGCCCCAGGCGTAGCGGTGGCCTTGTTGGATGCTCATGACGCACGCCTTGCGCGGATGGCCGCAGCCACTTGCTCTGCGCCGTGAACCTTGGAATGCAGGTGGCGTCGCTCGTTTCCGTGGTTCACCTGGCCGCGCAGGTTCCACCAATTAGCCGCCAGTTCGTCACCAACCTTTGCGCACTCCTCGCGCTCTTTTGCCACGGCTTCGGCGGCCACCAGCTCAGCAAAATCCGCAAGAAATTCCTGCTCGTCTTGCGCATACGCCCTGTCTGGCTGCCTTGCAGCCTCGCGAGCCAGGCGGATGATGGTGTCGCGGTCAAACATGCTCATGATCACCACCTCACGTACTTGGCAACGCGGACAAATCGATGGCCGCCTTCATCACGCGCTTCTCTCGCTGCATCACGAGCCGACGAACGCGTTTCCCAGAAGGCCCAGCCATATATGCGCCAATTCTTTCCGTCCTTACTTATTTCCACAGCCCAGACGCGGGGAATGATTCGTTCATATGCCATGTCTTTTCTCCTTTCTTCCGCCATGCACGGCCAGGCTCTACCAGACGCAAAGACGAGACTTAGCCCGGCTCAAAATCTTTGCGATGTCTTCCACCGTCTGTGCATGCATATCGAGCGCGGCGATCACGGCCCCTTGATTCGTCGTAGGGGCGGAACCTTTTTCGTCCTGATCAAGCAGTGATTCCGGGCACATCAATGGGTCCAGGCCCTCGATAAACGCATTGGTCTGGATTTGAAGAGATGCCAACGACCGCTCCAGGCGCTGCAAACGCTCTGTCATCGGGGAATCTGGACTTGGCGCGGTCGTTGGATTGGCTCGGGGTTTCGGGTCGAGGGGCCCATTCAAAGAGGGTGGCAATTCACGGTACATATCAGTCCTTGTTTTGCGCTTGAGCGCTTGATACCGACAACAGGCCGGCACTGTCTTTTGGCTTATTCATCTCCGCCCGAATAACTTCCGTGATCCCCGGCCAGAGCGATTCCAGTTCCGTTGCCCTGTGCTTTGCGTACAGCGCCCATGCAGGCTCTTTTGCAAGCTGGGCTAGCCACTGCACTGTCTTTTCGTACTCGGTCATTCAAGACAGGTCTCCCAAGATCCGCAGGGCCATGCGCACGTCGCTTGCCAGGCATGGGATGCCGTCGCGCACGTCGTCGAGCACTGCATGGGCCCAGGCTTTTGCGTCGTTGAGGTTTTCGCAGAGGGTCATGCGGCATTCCTCGGCGACTCAATGGCCGCAACGATCTGATGCCCCAAGGACTGGATGGGCGCGAACGTGATCGAGGTCTTTCCAGAGCCCCCGCCCCGATAGACCAGCTTCGCGCGCTCCGGGTCGCCGATGAGCGCTGGACGCGGCAGCTTCAACCCAGCCTTTTCATACTCACTGTCAGGGCTGCGGTCACCAGCCAATCGGCGCGGGTAGTCAAACTGACCTCGCTCGGAATAGGCGCGATAGGACTGCATGAAACGGTGCTGCAGGAGTCCAAGCTCCTTGAGGTCCGTGCGGCACACCTTGGGCCAACCACCCATGTCATCCACTGCAGCGTGGATAGCCGGGTCATCAAAGACGACGTCGGTGTACGCACCAACGGCAGACATCGACTCGTGAACCTTGCCCCAGGCCATTGCCGCGCGGTCGGTCGTGGTGCCCTGCAGGATGCGCACCATGTCCGCAACCTTGGGGGCAAACTGGCCGTGCTCCGGGTCGGTCGCATGGCGCTGCATGGCCTGGCCGATTTGCTGCAGGTCGAAAGGCTTGCAGGCGTTCCACCACAGGTCGAGCACAAACCGGCTCACGTCTTTGCCGTAGTACGCCATCACATCCGTGAGCATGTCGCGGAAGGCGGGAAAGTCGTTTTGCTGCATCAGTGCACTCCTGAGATTTGGTCGCGCATCTCGGGCGGCATCCAGTCGGCCGCCACTGCGCGGTTGCGCTGCTCAAGCGCCTCCTGCTTGTTGATGGGGATCCGCTGGCCTGCGGTACGCATGCACACGGCCTTGAGGTACTGCGCTGGGTCAGCTGGCCGCTCGAAGACCGCCGCCCTGACGGCATCCACCACGGTTTCATTGCCGTAGTCCTTCACGAGCTTTCCAACGAAAGACCCACACTGCGCCTTCGGCATGCCCGACTGCTCAAGCAGCGACTTACCGGCTTTCCAGAGTTCGTCCTTCGTCAGGTCTGCGGCCGACTTGGCGGCAGCGCCGCCCGTTCCGTCAGGAACGGAATTAAGGATGAGGGAATCAGGAATCAGGAATCCGGATTCAGCCGGGCTCTCATGGTTCTTTTCCGGTGCTTGACTGGTGCTCGCACTGTGCTCATCCGGTGCTCCATCGCTTCCAGAAACATCCATGGCGAATGCAGGCACTTCTGACGCAGGTGCCGGAATGCTGCTTTTCGCTTCTTTCATGTGAGGGTTCTGGTGCGCGTCGAACCTCAGCACCTGAATAAATCGGCCAGAACCATGCGAGTAGCGGAGGATGAAGCCGCGGGCCTGCAACTGGTTCAGCAGGTCATCTGCATCACAGCTGTCGTAGGGCAGCAGCTCGGCTCGGATTCGCTTTGGGCGATCCTCAAGACGACCTTCGCGGTCGGCCAGACACCAGAGGCCCGCGAACAGTAGGCGTGCGAGCGGTTCACACTCGGCGAGGTCTTCGTTGGCGAAAAAGCCAGGCTTGATGTTGCGTGCGCGCGCCATCTCACCCCCTCGGCCGCGCAGCCAGATGCGGCCATGCATAGCCCACCTGCGCGTTGGGCATGCTTGCGTTTCGGATCTGTGAGTACAGCGGGGCCTCATCGGGGCCGAAGCGGTAAACGGGAAGGGGCGTCTCGCAGCGGGCCAGGGACTTATAGAACTTGCCGTTGATGGCAAGCACCTTCGTTTCCTCGGTAGCCGCTTTGGGTTTCTGGGCGCGCTTCTTGGCGCTGGCCTTGATACTTGTGCTCATGGTCCTGTTACCCATGAGTGGCACCTTTGAGGGCCTTCACCTTGCGCTGAGGAAAGAGGAATTCGTGCAAGTGCCGGACCTTGGAATAGCCAGGGTCGTTCTGTCGGTTCTTAATCCGCAGAATCGTGTCGTATGGGATTCCGCTGTCGCGTGCGATTCGTGGGAGGTCGCCTCGGCGCTGCTCAAGCTCCGCGACTACTTGCTCAAGCGGGTCGGCAAATTTGTCCATGCCCCAATGCTAGACAAATTTGCCCCATTTTGCAAGGACAAATTTGCCCGATGAATGCATGGGATCATCTGCGAGTGAGTAAATTTGCCAGCCCGCTTTTAGAAGCACTCGTCGCAAACATCAACGCCCGCCTTGCATCCAAGGCGTTGCCGTCTATCGCGGAGTTGGCGCGCCGGTCGAAACTTGACGACAAGACTCTGCGAAGGATCGTGGACAAGAAGAACGAACCTGCGCTGAACACAGTGACGGCCATTGCGATTGCGATGGGGGTCGAGCCCTGGAAGGTTTTTGCCCCTCTAACTGACGAAAAAAAGCAACATCAAGCCCCGGAATCTGATCGAAATTTCTCCCCAGGGGGCGACAGTTCAGTATTAAATTCATTCCCGAGTGACATATTGTTAAGGTTGCAGCAAGCAACTCCGGATGAAATCGGCACAGTCGAGAGGGTGCTTCGGGGGCTTTTCGACTTGCAGGCTCCGAACAGTGAGCCAAGGCGGCCAGGTCCAAGACCCCGGCTCAGTTTCCCCGAATACGACGAGGAAGATGATGGGGACAGTAACGAAGATCATGGAGTCTCAAGGCGCTCTGCTGGTTGAGACGCTCGAATACCTGCTTGTCGAGGCTAGAGGAGGAAGGATTCAAGGATTTGTCTATGCCTCAAGGCAAGAGGACAATGAAACCGAGTATGGAATCTTCGGGGCCTTGAGAAACGATCCCGCAGTCTTGGCAGTCACTGCAAGCCGCATCGCATACAAGGCCAATGAGATGATGGAGCAGCAGTCCAAGCGAAAGCGCACTCGCAAGCCTGCACGCGTCATCCCAATGCCAGAGCGCATGGCACCGCTTTGTTCGCACGACAAATGTAGCGGCTGCTCTCTCATGCAAGGGACAGTCAGCAAATAGCCGGAATGTCGGCCCGGCGTCATGCCGACAAGTGGGGAGATTGATATGCAGAAGATCTTTGTAGGGCTGGCCTTGATAGCCGGCATGGCTGGTGCAAATGCCACATGCACGGGAGCCGGCGCTTTCCGGTACTGCACCGATGGACAGGGCAATAACTACAACGTCCAGCAGTACGGGAATGCGACGCAGATGCAGGGCTACAACAACCAGACCGGGAATACTTGGAACCAGACTAGCTCCACCTTCGGGAACACGACGTATCACAACGGTACGGCATCCAACGGGAATTCCTGGAACGGCTCAAGCACAAGCTACGGCGGATCGACCACGTACCAAGGCACCGACAGCCGCGGCAACTACTACCACCGCACATGCAACCAGTTCGGATGCAATTGATAAGGCTGACATTGGCCTGCCTTGCCGTCCTGGCCGGGGCCTTGTTGGCTGGCTGCGAAGCCCAGGACCCCAACATCAAACCTGCCCTTGGCAAAGAGTCTGGTCTACCCGCCAATTGCCGGGCATATGTGCAGTACGCAATCGACGAGTACCGAGCGGGGAAGTACACCGCTGACCAGACGTTCTCAGGTCTAGAGCGCAACTGCGGCGCCCTTGGCCATCTGTGGGACTACAGGCCCTAGCCAGCGCCACCCGTCAATCAATCAGCCGCCCATTGAGGCGGCTTTTTGTTGCCCGGCGAATTGCCCAGGTTTCGCAAAACCAGACAAATTTGGTGCTCATGGGCAAATTTGTCTTGACTCATTGGACATATTTGCCCACAATACACCCATCGCAGCACAAAACGCGAAACACCCCAGGGGCAAGCGACACGGCCCCGAAGCTCAACGAAGCAGCAGGCGGGGTTAGTCCTCAAAGGGCGAGGCGGGATGTGCGTCAAGCGGTGACGGCAATGACTGATAGCGGCGAAGGAATCCTGTAGCCGAGTGGACGCCAAGTACCACGCCTATCTAGCCCGAGGGTGGAGGTTCGCAGCGACCGTAAGAACTGCAGTGGGCCTATACCGGCCGATACCTGCCACGCAATGCAGGACAGCCTTTCTCACGAGAGGCGAAACCAAAAGCGCTTCAACCGAGGCGCTTTTGTTTTTTCAACCACAGGAGATATCAATGAGCGCAATCGACAGTCTGACCTTTGGCGAACTCAAGCAGATCGCATCCATGTTCAGCGGCCAAGCCGCAACGCAAGCACCGAAAAACCCGGTCGTCGGCGAATACTGCATTGCCCGCTGCTACTCTGCCGGGGTCCACGCCGGCGAGGTGATCAGTGTGGACGGAGAAAACGTCATCCTCAAAGACTCGCGCCGGCTGTGGTCGTGGAAAGCCGCGGACGGCATCGCACTGTCCGGCGTGGCCCAGCACGGCGTCAAAAGCAAGGAGTGCAATATCGATGTACTGAACCCACTGATCTACCTGACCGGCGTGTGCGAGCTGATCCCTTGCACCAAGAAGTCGAAGGAGTCGATCAATGCCTAACAAGGTGTACCGCTCCGGCTCCGGCTCCGGCTACGGCTCCGGCTCCGGCTCCGGCTACGGCTCCGGCTACGGCTCCGGCTCCGGCTACGGCTCCGGCTACGGCTCCGGCTCCGGCTACGGCTCCGGCTCCGGCTCCGGCTCCGGCTACGGCTACGGCTACGGCTCCGGCGACGGCTACGGCGACGGCTACGGCTACGGCTCCGGCTACGGCTACGGCTACGGCTCCGGCTACGGCTACGGCTACGGCTCCGGCGACGGCGACGGCGACGGCGACGGCGACGGCGACGGCGACGGCGACGGCGACGGCGACGGCTAATCCCCACCCCCTGGCAGCGTATAGCCAGGGCCATCATTGAAGCGGCGTAACTCAGTCGGTCAGAGTCATTGGGCAGGTTACTGTCGATGCGCTGCGAAGTCATGACGAAACAGCGTAGGCGTGTCAGAGGTTCGAATCCTCTCGCCGCTTCAATGATGGCGCAAACGACAGTCACTGCGAAAAGCTGACGAGCGAAGTACCAGTTAAGCCGGCTGGTTTCCGGCCGCCATCTTCATTCCTCCCTCGGGCGCTGCAATGGCGCCCTTCCCGCTTCGGCGGGTTTTTTATTCCACCGCGCCGGGCAGGCAACTACCACCCTCCTCTCTATTTGCCCGGATGCCGTAAGGCACGCGGTTTTTTCTTCAACAGCCTGCCCCGAGCAGGTTTTTTTATGACCAGGAGTCGGCATGACCTCCAAGAAACGCTTTGAATTTGTCCCCGGAGATGAGATCGTCATTGCACCAGGCCGCACGCTCAAGCGCATCAGGGCACTTGTGGCAATCGCAGCACTTGGCGTCGTGCCTGGTGATGTTGGCGGGTACATAGAAAATGAGACGCAGGTCTACGGCAATGCGTGGGTCTACGGCGATGCGAAGGTCTACGGCGATGCGAAGGTCTACGGCAATGCGCAGGTCTCCGGCAATGCGCAGGTCTCCGGCAATGCGCAGGTCTACGGCGATGCGAAGGTCTCCGGCAATGCGCAGGTCTACGGCGATGCGTGGGTCTCCGGCAATGCGCAGGTCTACGGCGATGCGCAGGTCTACGGCGATGCGAAGGTCTCCGGCAATGCGCAGGTCTCCGGCAATGCGCAGGTCTCCGGCAATGCGCAGGTCTACGGCGATGCGCAGGTCTACGGCGATGCGCAGGTCTCCGGCAATGCGCAGGTCTACGGCAATGCGTGGGTCTACGGCGATGCGAAGGTCTACGGCAATGCGAAGGTCTACGGCAATGCGC
>NZ_BQXI01000028.1:0-78888 GCF_030158955.1 Acidovorax sp. SUPP1855
TTGTGTTGGCGCGAGGCCTCAGCGAACAGGTCGAACTTCAGGGCGCTACGGGGAGTGATCATGGCAAAGGATGGAGCACGCGTTCTCGATCAACAAGGGACCGGATGGGTTTTGAGAGGTTCCCATTCGTGCCGGTGGTCTTGTAATGCCCAGCGAAAAGCCGCGACATGGTGGACATGCGGATGGCGTTCCGGTTGAACGTCCTGGTCTTTTGGGGGTTGGTATTTTCGGGGGCCATTTGCATCTTTCAATTCAACGTTGCGTTGACTGATAGATGCGCCCTTGTGCTTGACATTTGCCTATCAAATAGGCAGTATTTATTCATGCAGTTGTTTGGAGGGCGCAATCCTTCATTCAACCTGACCCGCCACCCGGCGGGTTTTCTTTTTTCTAAACTACTCCTATTTTTTGGCAAAAAACAAGTTATGCCGGGGTGTGATATCAAAACCACCCGTGGCAATGGGTGAGACGCCAAAAATGCAATTGGATGGGTTGGGTGGAGTATCTCTATTATTCCCTAGCCCCCACCCCCTCCCCGGAGCGCTGCGCGCTTCCGACCCTCCCCGCCCCCACGCAAGCGCGGGGAGCCGGAAGGGTGTCGATGGCTGAATCAAGCAATTCAAAATATACAAGCGCCGATATGGAATTCGTCCGGGGTATGGGGCTGGCCCCATGAGAGCGAAGCGGAAGCCGGCAGCGTCAATATACAACTGACGCTATACGCGGGGCGGAATCCTGGCGAGCCAGGCCCGTTATTTCCGCGCCATGAAAAGCAGGGTTTTCTGAATGCTCGCTATACGGCATAGCCAGAAAGCGAGATGACTGGCACTGGCTGGGGTAGTGCCATTGCATGGCAGAACCCGGCGTGCAAGGCTATTCCAAGGGCTTGTGCTTGCGAAGCAAGGCCCCCGGCAGGGTCAGTCCAGGAGAATCCTGGCCGCATTTCGTAATGAACCCCGCAAGGGGTGATATTGCGAAATATAGTCGGTCCCTATATTTCGACAAAGCCAGCGAATAATGGTAGGTTGAATCAGCGAGAAAGCGATTCAACATGTACCAGTTTATCCACATTGAGACATACGCCCGGTCGGCGTCGAAGAAGACCAAGCCGAGCAAGCCGAAGGGCGGCGCGAAGAAGGGCGCGAAGGCCAAGCCGGCCGCCGCCGTGTCCGATGCCGTCGTGCCGAAAGGCATGGATGTGTTCACCCAGGCGGACGGGTCGAAGGGCAAAAAGGGCAAGAGCACGATGGCGGAGGTACTGGCCGAAGCGCTCCGCGATGACGGCCATTGCGCCCACGTCGCCCAGCCCGAGCCGCCCACCTTCCTGGTGGGCGATGAAGCGGTGTTGCGTGGCCTGCCGGCTGAGATTGAGCGCAACTGCGTGGCATACAGCCAGCGGACGGGCGGGCCTGCGGTGCGCAAGGATGCCCATGTGCTGCTGGCCGGCGTCGCGTCGTATCCCCGTGCCCTCTCCGATGCGGACCCAGCGGGCTACGACTGCTGGGAAAAAGCCACGGTGCGGTGGCTGCGCGAAAAGTACGGCGAGAACCTCCGGTGCGTGCTGCGGCACGGCAACGACGAAGCCCATCCGCATATCCATTTTTTTGTATGTGATCGCACCCGCGTGAATGCGAAGGAACTGCACGACGGCTATGCCGCTGTGGCTCATCTCCCATTGCTGTCGAAAGAGAACAAGCAGGTCTTCAACGATGCAATGCGCGACTTCCAGAGCGACTATTACGCCAAGGTAGGCCACGCGGCCGGCCTGCTGCGCGATGGCCCCAAGCGCAAGCGCATGGACCGGCCCACATACAAGGCCATCCAGCGAGAGGCCAGGGAGCGCGTTGCGCTCAATGCAGAGGTGTCGCAAGTCCATGCGGACTTGCTCAACGGGGCCGCCATCGAAGCCAAGAAGGCAGCAGAGCAACGCCGGGAGGTGGAGCGCGAAGCGGGTGCCCTGGCTGTTGAGCGTGCGGAGTTGGACAAGCTACGCGACAGGACGCAAAGCGACCGCGCTGCCGTGGATGAGGAGTGGGCGCGCGCCCGTGATGCGCGGGCCGCTGCTGAGCAGTCGGAGAACGCGGCCCGACGTTTGGAGCAGTCTGCGAAACGGGAGCGGGCGAGCCTGGACAAGCAGGCCGAGCGGCTGGCTCAGGCCACGGCAGCGCGCGACCAAGAGGCGGACGCGCTGCGCGCGGAGAAGGCGCGCGCCGTGGCAATAAGCAGGCGTTACGAGGGCAGGTTGGCTGGCCTGGGGGCCGTCGAGGATGTGCGCGCCCTGGTGGGCAGGCCCGAACTGGTCGCCATGCTCGAATTCATCGACAAGACCCTTGAAGCCCGCGAGCTGCTGGACTTCATGAAGTCCGACCCGGAGATGTTCCGCGTGATGGCCGCGAGTATCGATGTCTATCGAGGCATAGGTAACAGCGCGCAAGCACCTTGGCAAAGCGATTTATCAAGGGCTGCGGCTGCCTACTTGGAGTCGGAGCGGGAACGGGAGCGAGAGGCCCAAGCTCAACCCCAGGCCAAAGGCTCAGGGCTGGACTTCGGCATGTAGCGGCTAATCTTCCGAGAGCAAAGCGCCCAAATCCTCGGAAGATACTTCGACCAAGCTCGCCTTGTCGGCGGGCTTTTTCATGCGCTGGCGCTTCGCATCGTCGGGGCTGATGTACGTATGGAAAACTACACCTGGATAGTCCAGACGGTCGATGACCCGTTTCATGCTCCGAATGGAGAAAGCTCCCGTGTACGTGTCCGTGTGAATGTCGAACTGCCCCCGGCCAGAGGTGAGCGAGTGCGCCACGGAATGGCCGGCAAGGCGGCGAAGAATCAGGGCCTCTGGGATACGCTCTTTGATGGCGGTTTCCTCTGATACGCCCGAAGCGTCGAGGATGGCTTGGGCCAGCGAACTGATGAACCGATGGCGGAACGAGTGAAACACCACATCGGGGTCCACGATCTGCAGGTAGTCCCGAAGATACTTTGTGTTGAACCACTGACTCGCCGCTTTGCCATAGCCATCAGCTTTCGCCCTGTTGAGGGCGAACAGATTCGCCGGACCGTCCTTGGCCTCCGCCTTCTTTGCCTGAACGTAGGTGATGAAACCCAGGTCAATCAGCTTCTGGTGAACCGGGATGAGACGGCGACTTTCTTCCGTTTTGAGGCTCTGGCCATCGTCTTCTGCGGCGGTGATATTGAGGTACCAGAGTCCCTCGTCGTCCTGCCTCACGTCGTCGGTGGACAGTTGGGACAGTTCGTTGACACGGGCACCCGTGAACGCGGCCAAGTGAATGACCCAATACTGATAGCTGCGGTTGTACGCCCCGTCGCGGTAGTAGTCTGAGCCGAAGATTTTTTGCAGCTCTTTTTGCGTGAACGCTCGGCGGTTGACACCTTTGCGGGCCTGGATAGTTTTCACTTTGAAGCCTTCCAACAGCGTTGGGTTGACCGCGTACTGCCGTTTGCAGAAGTCGAGGAAGTTGGCGGCAACGTTCAAGTAGCCATCCAGAGTGCTTTGGGTGATTGTCTCGGCAAGTTGCCCATCGACGCGATACAGCGTCTTGGCGCGTACCCGCTTGATGAGGGTATCGAGCGGTAGCCCAGCGGCCCCCGGCAGCTTGTCCAGGTTCTTGGGGTAGTAGGCCAAGTCCTTGCGGTACTGCTCCAAGTCCAACGGCGTGAGGGTGCCAACGTGCCGTGCGCTGAAACGGTCGATGAACGGTTTCAGGCGGGTCTGGATTTGAGGGACTTTCTTGGCCCCGACTTCCTTCGCGGTGGCCCGCTCCTCTTCGTACTTGACGTATTCCTTGACCAGTCGGCCCACGGTCTTTGCCGCTACTGGGGAGAGGCGTCCGGGCTCGTTGATGGCAGGGGCGTGGGTTGCCGGGCTGGGGTCGGGTTTGTCCCAAATAGCCACGGTTGAAGGGATGCCACGGGTAGCCCCGCGTGTGGCGCTCTCGATGAGCGCATCCATGTTGCCCACGTCTTGGGGGCCAAGGTCGGTCAACTCGATGTCGAACCCCTGCCCCTTTATCTTCACGCCGAAGGGAATGGGCGGTTCTGTCGGTTTTTTCATGCGCGCTTGAAGGTATGCGATCACGCTGGTGCGCGATACCGTTGCATTTTCCAACAAGAAGCCATCGAAAAGCACACGCAGCAGGCGGGCGGTGGTCTTCGCATGGCGCGGGTCTTTCGTGCCCGTGGACAGCTTGAAGTCCCGGCTATCGTTTGCAACCCTCTGCGGCGCGGGGATGACAAACCGGGCGAAGTAGACGCCATTTCGGGACTTTTGAAGGTACGACGAGGACAGCATAGAAGGGCTCCGGGTGTGCCCCTTGGCGTCTCCCCGCAGTGTCCTTGTAACAGAGCCCTAAAAATTCCTTTGAAAACAACAACTTAGAAATATGGTGGAGCTGGCGGGAATTGAACCCGCGTCCGCAAGCCTTCTTCGGGCAGATCTACATGTTTAGCGGTCTGTTTTGATTCTCATGGCCCACGTCGCGCAGTCGCACGCTACGTGGGTCACCAGTACCCTTGGATCTCGCTCCATGCCAAGGTACCCGGCACGGAACCAGCCAGCGTGAATAACCTTGCAGCCGGGAGGTCTTACGACCCCCTTGCCCAGCCCGCTAGCATGCTGTTGCAAGGCTCACCGGTTTAAGCGGCGAGTGCGAAACGTTCGTCGTTTGCAGTTAGTTTTTTGAATGCAGATTTACGAGCGCCACTCAAGCTCGACATGCACCACACCGATTCCGAACCCACGTCGAAACCAGGGCAGCCCCAAGCCTCGTATTTTAAGGCGCAGAGATCAATTGCAAGACCTCGAGCGGAGATTTAATTGCGGCCTGTGCGCCCCACTCGTGCACCGCGGTCTGCGTACCGAGGTAGCCGTATAAAGCGGCCACGGTGTGCATGCCAGCCGCAAGGCCCGCGACGATGTCGCGCTCATCGTCGCCGACGTAAACGCAATGCGCTGGCTCGATGTCCAGGCGCCTGGCGGCTTCGAGCAGGGGCTCAGGATGTGGTTTGCTGTGCGCGGTGGTGTCGCCACTGATCACCGCTCCAGCGCTGCTGAACAGCGGCGTGGCCGCCACCAAGACGTCAGTGAATCGTGCCGCCTTGTTGGTGACGATGCCCCAGGGCATGCCACGCCGGGTCAACTCGGCGATCAATGCTTCCACGCCATCGAACACTTTCGTGCGCTGCTGAATGCAGGCCTCGTAGTTGACGAAGAACTCTTCCCGGAACGCCGGAAAGTCGGGATGGGCCGTGTCCATATCGAATGCCACGGACAACATGCCCCTGGCTCCGGCCCCTGCCATGGGCCGATACCGCTCGGCAGGCAGAGAAGGCAAGCCACGGTCCGTTCGCAATTTGTCGGCGGCAGCACCCAGGTCAGGAGCACTATCGATCAATGTGCCGTCGAGGTCGAACAAGATGGCACGAACATGGGTAAAGACAGGTGAACTCATACGGCGGCGCGGCGTGCAGCGAGCATGTAGTTGACCGAAGTGTCGGCACTCAGCCAATAGCGTTTGGTCAGCGGGTTGTACTCCAGTCCCCGGCTGTGAACGATATCGAGGCCCGCCAGCCGACTGGCGGACGCCAATTCGCTGGGCTTGATGAATTTCGCATACTCGTGCGTGCCTTTGGGCAGCATGCCCAAAATGTATTCGGCGCCGACGACTGCCAGCATGAACGCCTTGGCATTGCGATTGATGGTGGAGAAAAAGACCCAGCCGCCGGGCTTGACCAGACGCGCACACGCTTGAATCACCGAGGCGGGGTCAGGCACGTGTTCCAGCATTTCCATGCATGTGACGGTATCGAACGTGCCAGGCACTTCCGCAGCCAAGTCCTCCACGCTGATTTCGCGGTATTGCACATGGGGTGTCCCGGTTTCCAAGGCATGCAGTTGCGCGATGCGCAATGATTTGCTGGCCAGATCGATGCCCGTTACCTGTGCGCCTTTTCTGGCCATCGAATCCGAGAGGATGCCGCCACCACATCCCACATCCAGCACCTGCTGCCCTTCCAAACGCGATATGCCATTGATCCATTCCAGGCGCAACGGATTAATCTGATGCAATGGGCGAAATTCACTTTCCGGATCCCACCAGCGGTGGGCGAGTGCGGAAAATTTGGCCAGCTCTGCTGGATCGGCATTAATGTGATCGCTCATGTGGGTAGGTGCTCCAAAAGAGATGGCCCATAAAAAAAGCCCCGTTTCCGGGGCTTTTTCGTGACTGATTCGGAAATCAGTTAGAAGCGCGGGTACCGACCACTTCGATTTCCACGCGACGGTTCTTCGCACGGCCTTCCTTGGTCTTGTTGTCGGCGACAGGTTGCTTCTCGCCCTTGCCTTCAGTGTAAACGCGGTTCTTTTCGATGCCCTTGGACACCAGATAAGCCTTCACAGCTTCAGCGCGGCGAACCGACAGCTTCTGGTTGTAGGCATCGGTACCGACGGAGTCGGTGTGACCCACGGCGATAATGACTTCCAGGTTCACGCTCTTGACCTTGGAGACCAGGTCATCCAGCTTGGCCTTGCCTTCTGGCTTGAGCACGGACTTGTCAAAGTCGAAGAACGCATCGGCAGCGTACGTCACCTTGCTGGCCACTGCGGGAGCAGGAGGCGCTGCAGGAGCGGGCGTTGCAGCAGGTGCAGGAGCAGCAGCGGCAGGGGTAGAAGCAGGAGCCTGAGCAACCAGAGCACCATCACAACCGACAGCAGCGGTAGCAGGGGTCCAGTTGGCATCGCGCCAGCACAGTTCGTTCGTGCCGTTCTTCCACACCAGTTCGCCGGTACCGTTCTGCCAGTTGTCAACAATCTTGCCGCCGTCGGCTGCTTTGACTTGAGCGCCAGCCGAGGTAGCAAGCACAGCAGAGGCCAACAACATCGCCACTTTGTTCAGTTTCTTCATGGTTCTCCTCTTGGGGAAAAAGCCGCAGCCGCGCTGCGAATATGGACGTCATCAGTGACCATCACTAAAAACGTTGAAATGATTGTGCCATACGTAACAACGCAAAGTGGTTGCAGACGGGGCGCGCACGGTAGGACAAAAGCGCTTTACCCCTGATGTGTTGCGCACTTGCGACAAGACGTTCCGCCTAGAATGGCCCTCCTCCGCCGTCCACGCAGTTCTCCATGACACAGTTCGCCAAAGAAACCCTGCCCATCAGCCTTGAAGAGGAAATGCGGCGAAGTTATCTCGATTACGCGATGAGCGTAATTGTGGGTCGCGCGCTGCCCGATGCGCGCGACGGCCTCAAGCCGGTACACCGGCGCGTGCTGTTCGCAATGCACGAACTCAACAACGATTGGAACCGGCCCTACAAGAAGTCCGCCCGTATCGTGGGCGACGTGATCGGTAAATACCACCCGCACGGCGATCAATCGGTGTACGACACGATTGTGCGCATGGCGCAAGACTTCTCCATGCGCCATCTGCTCGTCGATGGCCAGGGCAACTTCGGTTCCGTTGATGGCGACAACGCGGCCGCCATGCGGTACACCGAAATCCGCCTGGCGAAGATCGCCCATGAAATGCTGGCGGACATCGACAAGGAAACCGTCGACTTCGGCCCCAATTACGACGGCAGCGAGAGAGAGCCGCTGGTTCTTCCCAGCAAGCTGCCCAATCTGCTGGTCAACGGCTCCGGCGGTATCGCCGTGGGCATGGCCACCAACATCCCCCCGCACAACCTCAATGAAGTGGTGGACGGTTGCCTGCACCTACTGCACCACCCCGATGCATCCATCGACGATCTGATGGAGATCATTCCGGCGCCCGATTTCCCCACGGCCGGCATCATCTACGGCATCAACGGAGTGAAGGACGGCTACCGCACGGGCCGCGGCAAGGTGGTCATGCGCGCGCGCTGCCACTTCGAGGACATCGACCGCGGCCAGCGCCAGGCCATCATCGTGGACGAGCTGCCCTACCAGGTCAACAAAAAGACGCTGCAGGAGCGGATGGCCGAGCTGGTGCACGAGAAGAAGATCGAAGGCATCAGCCACATCCAGGACGAGTCCGACAAGTCGGGCATGCGCCTGGTGGTCGAACTCAAGCGCGGCGAAGTGCCCGAGGTGGTGCTGAACAACCTGTACAAGCAAACGCAGCTGCAGGACACGTTCGGCATGAACATGGTGGCCCTGGTGAACGGGCAGCCGCGCCTTTGCAATCTGAAGGAACTGGTCAGCGTCTTCCTGCAGCACCGCCGCGAAGTGGTGACGCGCCGCACGGTCTTCGAACTGCGCAAGGCACGCGAACGCGGCCATGTGCTGGAAGGCCTGGCGGTGGCGCTGGCCAACATCGACGACTTCATCCGGATCATTCGCGAGTCGCCGACGCCCCCCGTGGCCAAGGCGGAACTGATGACCCGCTCGTGGGACAGCAAACTGGTGCGCGAAATGCTCACGCGCACCCGGGCCGACGGCGGCACCGTGAATGCGGACGACTACCGCCCTGAAGGGCTGGAGCGTGAATACGGAATGGGCCAGGATGGCCTGTACCGGCTGTCCGACACCCAGGCGCAGGAAATCCTGCAGATGCGTCTGCAGCGCCTGACCGGCCTGGAGCAGGACAAGATCGTTTCCGAATACCGGGACGTGATGGCCGTGATCGAAGACCTGCTGGACATCCTGTCCAATCCAGAACGCGTCTCCGTCATCATTGGCGAAGAGCTGACGTCCATCAAGCAGGAGTTCGGCCAGCACAAGCTCGGGGCGCGGCGCAGCGTGGTCGAATACAGCGCGCAAGACTTGTCTACCGAAGACCTGATCACGCCCACCGACATGGTGGTCACGCTCAGCCACACGGGCTACATCAAGAGCCAGCCGCTGTCCGAATACCGGGCGCAAAAACGCGGCGGGCGGGGCAAGCAGGCGACGGCCACGAAGGAAGACGACTGGATCGACCAGCTCTTCATCGCCAACACGCACGACTACATCCTGTGCTTTTCCAACCGCGGTCGCCTCTACTGGCTCAAGGTCTGGGAAGTGCCGGCCGGCTCCCGCGGCTCGCGCGGCCGCCCGATCGTCAACATGTTCCCGTTGCAAGAAGGCGAAAAGATCAATGTGGTTCTGCCGCTGACCGGCGACATGCGGACGTTCCCGGCTGATCGCTACGTGTTCATGGCCACGAGCATGGGCACCGTTAAGAAGACGGCGCTCGATGAATTCAGCAACCCCCGCAAGGGCGGCATCATCGCCGTCAACCTGGATGATGGCGACTACCTGATCGGCGCGGCGCTCACCGACGGTGCGCACGATGTCATGCTGTTCAGCGATGGCGGCAAGGCGGTGCGTTTCGACGAAAACGACGTGCGCCCCCTGGGCCGCCAGGCACGCGGCGTGCGCGGCATGATGCTGGAAGACGGGCAGAGCGTGATCGCCATGCTGGTGGCCGAAGACGAGACCCAGAGCGTGCTCACCGCCACTGCGAACGGCTACGGCAAGCGCACCAGCATCGTCGAATACACGCGCCATGGCCGGGGCACCAAGGGAATGATCGCGATCCAGCAGAGCGAGCGCAACGGCAAGGTCGTGGCGGCCACGCTGGTCCACGCCGATGACGAGATCATGCTGATCACCGACAAGGGTGTGCTGGTTCGCACCCGCGTGTCGGAGATCCGCGAACTGGGCCGAGCCACCCAAGGCGTGACGCTGATCGCGCTGGACGAAGGCTCGCAGTTGAGCGGCCTGCAACGCATCGTGGAAAACGATGCCAATGTGCCGGACATCGACGCCGATGAAGAAGGTGGCACGCCGCCCGCAGACGCCTGATCCATGCCCCATGCGAAGCGCTCCGAAGGACGCTTTGCTATCACAACCATAGCAATCAGCCTTAGATAAATATGCGCTGAGGCCCTATTTCACTTGAAACCATGAATCGCCCGTACAACTTCTCCGCCGGCCCGGCCGCCATTCCCGCCGAAGTCCTGCAGCAAGCGGCTGCCGAAATGCTGGACTGGCACGGAAGCGGCATGGGCGTCATGGAGATGAGCCACCGCGGCAAGGAATTCGTGTCGATCTACGAACAGGCCGAAGCCGACCTGCGTGAGCTGCTGGCGGTGCCTTCGCAGTTCAAGATCCTTTTCATGCAGGGTGGCGGTCTGGCTGAGAACGCCATCGTGCCGCTGAACCTTTCGCGCGCGGCGACGGTGGACATGGTCGTCACCGGCAGCTGGAGCCAGAAGTCGGTGAAGGAGGCCCGCAAATATGCAGCGGAAGTGCACGTGGCCGCGTCGGGCGAGACCAGCCACTTCACCACGCTGCCCGAGCCAGCCAGCTGGGAGCTGAGCCGCGGCGCGAGCTACCTGCACCTGTGCAGCAACGAGACCATCCACGGCATTGAATTCCACGAACTGCCCGACCTGAAGGCGCTGGGCAGCGATGCGCCTCTGGTCATCGATTTTTCTTCCCATGTGGCATCGCGCGCCGTCGACTGGTCGCGCGTGGGCCTGGCGTTCGGTGGAGCGCAGAAGAACCTGGGCCCTGCCGGCCTCACGCTGGTGGTGGTGCGGGAGGATCTGCTGGGGCACGCCCTGCCCGCCTGCCCCAGCGCCTTCGACTACAAGATCGTGGCGGACAACCAGTCCATGTTCAACACCCCGCCCACCTGGGGCATCTACGTGGCCGGCCTGACCTTCCAGTGGCTCAAGCGCCAGCGCGAGGGCGAACTGAGCGGGATCGCGGCGCTGGAGCATCGGAACATCGCAAAGGCCCGGCTGCTGTACGACACTATCGACCAGTCGCAGTTCTATGTGAACAAGGTGTCGGAGAACGCCCGGTCCCGCATGAACATTCCGTTCTTCCTGCGCGACGAATCGCGCAACGATGCCTTCCTGGCAGGCGCCAAGGAACGCGGCCTGCTGCAGCTCAAGGGGCACAAATCGGTGGGCGGCATGCGCGCCAGCCTGTACAACGCCATGCCCCTGTCGGGCGTCGAGGCCCTGGTGGCCTACATGCGAGAATTTGAGCGCAAACACGCCTGAAGCCCTGACAGTCCAGAGAAAACGCCCCCACACCTTTCATGACCATCCCGCAAGCCTCTCCGGACCTCGCCAGCCTGCGCGTCCAAATCGACAACATCGACCAGCAGCTGCTCACACTGCTGAACCAGCGCGCCCTGGTCGCTGAACGGGTGGGCGAGATCAAGAAGCGCGAAGGCACGCCCTTCTTCCGTCCCGACCGGGTGGCCCAGGTCATCGAGAAGATCCAGACCGCCAATCCCGGCCCATTGAAGGGGCCGCATGTCGCAGCCATCTGGCGCGAGATCATGTCCGCCTGCCTGGCACTCGAGTCCCCGCAGCGGGTGGCCGTGCTCGGCCCGGCCGGCACCTTCTGCGAGCAGGCGGCCGTGGAGTTCTTCGGGGGCGCGGCCGACCTCATGTATTGCGCCAATTTCGACGAAGTGTTCCACGCCACGGCGGCAGGCAGCGCGCAATACGGCGTGGTCGGCGTGGAAAACTCGGTCGAGGGCGTGGTGACCCGGTCGCTCGATCTGTTCCTGCACACGCCTTGCCACGTGGTCGGCGAAGTGAGCCTGCTGGTGCGCCACAACCTGATGCGGCAGTCCGATTCGCTCGAAGGCATCGAAGCGGTGCTGGCACACCCGCAGGCGCTGGCGCAATGCCAGGGATGGCTCTCCAAACACCTGCCCCACGCGGAACGCCGCCCAGTGTCCAGCAATGCGGAAGGGGCCCGGCTGGCCGCCACCAATCCGGCGTGGGCGGGCATTGCGAGCGAACGTGCCGCCACGCAATTCGGCCTGCACCTGGTCGCGCATGCCATTCAGGACGATGCCTACAACCGCACCCGGTTCGCCATCATCTGCCTGCCGCACACGCTGCAGACGCCACCGCCGTCCAGCAAGGACTGCACCAGCCTGGTCATCTCGGTGCCCAACCGTCCCGGCGCGGTCCACGACCTGCTGGTGCCGCTCAAGACCCACGGCGTGTCGATGACCCGATTCGAATCCCGGCCGGCCCGCACGGGCCAGTGGGAGTACTACTTCTACATCGACCTCGACGGCCACCCGTCCCTGCCCCACGTGGCTCGGGCCCTCGAAGAACTGCGTGCGCTGTGCGCGTTCTACAAGGTGCTGGGCACCTACCCGGTCGCGCCATGAGCGGGCCCGCCATGTTTGAACAGCTGGGGTTGATAGGCTGCGGCCTGATGGGAGGGTCGTTCGCCCTGGCCATGAAGAAGGCCGGCCTCGTCAAGCGCGTGGTCGGATACAGCAAGTCGCCGTCCACCACCGACCGCGCCCGCCAGATGGGCGTGATCGATGTCGAGGCACCGTCCGCCTTGCTCGCCGTGGCGGGCGCCGACATCGTGCTCGTGGCCGTCCCCGTGGCCGCGACCGAGGCCACGCTCAAAGCCATCAAGCACCTCGTCACACCGCAGATGCTGATCATGGACGTAGGCTCGACCAAGGCCGATGTGGTACAGGCCGCACGCCGCGCCCTCCGCGACCAGGTCGGCTCGTTCGTTCCGGCCCACCCGATCACCGGGCGCGAGGTGTCCGGCGTGGAATACGCGGAAGCCGAGCTGTACAGCGGGCGCCAGGTCATCCTCACGCCGACAGAGCGCACCTTGACCGCCCATCTGCAAAAGGCCGAAGAAGTGTGGCGCACACTGGGTTGCCGGGTGCAAAGCATGTCGCCCGAGTCGCACGACGCCGCCTTCGCGTCCGTGAGCCACTTGCCGCATCTGCTGGCCTTCGCCATGATGAACAGCATCACGGCGCAAGACCATGGCGACCTGTTTCTCTCCCTGGCAGGACCGGGCTTTCGCGATTTCACCCGCATCGCGGCCAGCGACCCCAAGGTGTGGCGCGACATTCTGCTGTCCAATCGCGAAGAGTTGCTGGCGCAGTCGCAGCTCTTCCAGCAGGCGTTGCAGCAGCTGGAGCAGACCATGCAGCAGGGCAACTCCCAGGCGCTGGAAGACCTGATCACCCTGGCCAGCGAAACCCGCGCGCACTGGCGCATGGGCGCGCAGCGCACACCCACCCCCAATTCCTGATGTTCAGCACCGAGTTTCTCGACCTCCCGCCCCTGGCCACGGCGGGTGGCGCCATCCAGCTTCCGGGCTCCAAAAGCATTTCCAACCGTGTTTTGCTGCTGGCGGCACTGAGCGAAGGCACCACCGAAATCCACGACCTGCTGGCATCCGATGACACCCGGGTCATGCTCGATGCACTGCGGCAACTGGGTTGCACGGTGGACGAGCAAGGCGCCAGCGTGCGCATCACGGGGCTGGGCACACAACCCGCCAACGCCCCGGCCGCCCTCTTCCTGGGCAATGCCGGCACGGCGATGCGCCCGCTGACGGCCGCGCTGGCACTGCTGGGCGGCGAGTTCGAGTTGTCCGGCGTGCCGCGCATGCACGAGCGGCCCATCGGTGACCTGGTGGATGCGCTGCGCCAGCTCGGCTGCCGCGTCGACTACCTGGGCAACGAAGGGTTTCCGCCCCTGCGCATCGCACACGCCCAAGGCGTGCCGCCGCTATCGCTGTCCAGGCCCATTCCCGTGCGCGGGGACGTGTCTAGCCAGTTCCTCACCGCCCTGCTGATGGCCCTGCCGCTGGTCGCAGTCCAGCAAGACGTGGTGATCGAGGTGGTGGGCGAGCTGATCTCCCGGCCCTACATCCACATCACGCTGCAGTTGCTGGCGCGGTTCGGCATCGATGTGCAGCATGACCAGTGGCAGCGGTTCACCATCCCGGCCGGCAGCCGATACCGTTCGCCCGGGAGCATCCACGTCGAGGCCGACGCGTCTTCGGCCAGCTATTTCATTGCGCTGGGCGCCATCGCCGGCGTTGCCGAGCAGGACGACGGCGTGCAGATCCTGGGCGTGGGGCAAGACTCCATCCAGGGGGATATCCGCTTCATCGAGGCCGCGCAGGCCATGGGCGCACAGGTCACGGGTGGGCCCAACTGGCTGAAGATCCGCCGCGGCGCATGGCCGCTGAAGGCCATCGACCTGGACTGCAACCACATTCCCGACGCCGCCATGACGCTGGCCGTCATGGCCCTCTATGCCGAAGGCACGACCACGCTGCGCAACATCGCCAGCTGGCGCGTCAAGGAAACCGACCGCCTGACCGCCATGGCGACCGAGCTGCGCAAACTCGGCGCCACGGTGGAGGAAGGCGCGGACTTCCTGCGCGTCACGCAGCCGGCTGCGCCTGCCGGCTGGCGGGCCGCCAGCATCCACACCTACGATGACCACCGCGTGGCCATGTGCTTTTCACTGGCGGCCTTCAATCCGGCGGCGCTGCCCGTTCGCATCCAAGACCCCAAGTGCGTGGCCAAGACGTTTCCGGATTATTTCGAGGCGCTGTTTTCCGTCACGTACACCCCCACGGAACGCATTCCGGTGATCTGCATCGACGGCCCCACCGCATCCGGCAAGGGCACCGTGGCCGCCGCCGTGGCGCAGCGGCTGGGCTACCGGTTTCTGGACTCGGGCGCCATGTACCGCATCGCGGCGTTGGCTGCCCTACGGGCGGGCCTGCAGATCGATGCGGCGCACGAGCCGCGCATCGCCACGCTCGCACACGGGCTGCCCGTGCGTTTCGAAGGCGGGCGGATCTGGCTCGGCGTCGACGATGTGACCGATACCATCCGCACCGAAGAAGCAGGCATGAATGCGTCGCGCGTTTCCGCACTGCCCGCCGTGCGGGAGGCCCTGGTGGCCCTGCAGCACAGCTTCCGGCGACTTCCGGGGCTGGTGGCGGACGGGCGCGACATGGGCACCGTGATCTTTCCCCACGCCGCCTTGAAGGTCTACTTGACCGCCAGCGCGGCATGCCGGGCCGAACGCCGGCATAAACAGTTGATTTCAAAGGGGATTTCGGCTAGCATCGCAGACCTTCGCGCCGATTTGGAGGCGCGCGACGCCCGGGACAGTTCCCGCAGCGTTGCGCCCTTGAAGCCGGCGCAGGATGCCCTGGTTCTGGACAACTCCTCGCTCACGGTCGATGCGGCTGTCGAGCAAGTACTTGCCTGGTGGCAGGAACGACAGCCCTTCGCCACCTAGGCACGGGGTTGCAACCCGAGGCTCACGCCCCGGACAGGCCCGCCCGGCCCCACAGGCACCCAGTGCCCAGACCGTGCGGCTCTCCAACCTAACCGCGGTTTTGCCGCAAGAAACCTCCGCAGGCAGCTCTAAAAACGATGGCAATGGTGCTGTCGGAACCCTGTTTGCGGCTTTAGGAAATACATGTCTGAATCTTTTGCCGCCCTTTTCGAAGAGTCCTTGACACGCACCGAAATGCGTCCGGGCGAAGTGATCACCGCCGAAGTCGTGCGCGTGGAACACAACTTCGTCGTGGTGAACGCCGGCCTCAAGTCCGAAGCCTACGTGCCCCTGGAAGAGTTCAAGAACGATAAGGGCGAAGTCGAAGTCCAAGTGGGCGATTTCGTCTCCGTGGCCATCGGCTCGATCGAAAACGGTTACGGCGACACCATTCTGTCGCGTGACACCGCCAAGCGCCTGGCCTCCTGGCTGGCGCTGGAAAAGGCCCTGGAATCCGGCGAATTCGTCACCGGCACGACCAGCGGCAAGGTCAAGGGTGGCCTCACGGTGCTGGTCAACGGCATCCGCGCCTTCCTGCCAGGTTCGCTGATCGACACGCGTCCGATCAAGGACCTGACGCCTTACGAAAACAAGACCCTGGAATTCAAGGTCATCAAGCTCGACCGCAAGCGCAACAACGTGGTGCTGTCGCGCCGCGCGGTGGTGGAAGCCTCCATGGGCGAAGAGCGCGCCAAGCTGATGGAAACCCTGAAGGAAGGCTCCATCGTCCAGGGCGTGGTCAAGAACATCACCGAATACGGTGCGTTCGTGGACCTGGGCGGCATCGACGGCCTGCTGCACATCACCGACATGGCATGGCGCCGCGTTCGCCATCCCTCGGAAGTGGTCACGGCCGGTCAGGAAATCACGGCCAAGATCCTCAAGTTCGACACCGAAAAGAACCGCGTGTCCCTGGGCCTCAAGCAAATGGGCGACGATCCATGGATGGGCGTTTCGCGCCGCTATCCTTCGGGCACCCGCCTGTTCGGCAAGGTCACGAACATTGCCGACTACGGCGCATTCGTGGAACTGGAACCCGGCATCGAAGGCCTGGTGCACGTCTCCGAAATGGACTGGACCAACAAGAACATCGCTCCTTCCAAGCTCGTGTCGCTGGGTGACGAAGTCGAAGTCATGGTCCTCGAAATCGACGAAGACAAGCGCCGCATCAGCCTGGGCATGAAGCAGTGCAAGGCCAACCCATGGCAAGAGTTCGCGCAAAACACCAAGCGCGGCGACCGCGTCAAGGGCCCGATCAAGTCGATCACCGACTTCGGCGTGTTCGTGGGCTTGGCTGCCGGCATCGACGGCCTGGTGCACCTGTCCGACCTGTCGTGGAACGAAACCGGCGAAGCCGCCGTTCGCAACTACAAGAAGGGCCAGGAAGTCGAAGCGATCGTGCTGGCCGTGGACGTGGACCGCGAACGCATCTCGCTGGGCATCAAGCAGCTCGACGGCGACCCATTCACCACCTTCGTGACGGTGAACGACAAGGGCCAGACGGTGACCGGCAAGGTCAAGACCGTGGACGCCCGTGGCGCTGAGATCGACCTCGGCGAAGACATCATCGGCTACCTGCGCGCTTCGGAAATCTCCCGCGACCGCGTGGAAGATGCCCGCAATGTGCTCAAGGAAGGCGACGAAGTCACGGCCGTGGTGGTGAACGTGGACCGCAAGACCCGCAACATCCAGCTGTCCATCAAGCAAAAGGACATGGCCGACGAGCAAGGCGCCATGGCCAACCTGAGCCAGCAATCGAGCCGCGAAAGCGCCGGCACGACCAGCCTGGGCGCCCTGCTGCGCGCCAAGCTGGACAACTCGGACAAGTAATCCGAGAGTCAGGCAACGACCGCTTCGGCGGTTGTGAATGGCGGGCGCCTCGTGCGCCCGCTTCTTTTTGTTCTGTTTCCCAGGTTGCAAAGACTAGGATTCCATGACCCGATCAGACCTCGTTGAAGAACTGGCGGCACGGTTCAGCCAGCTCACCCAGCGCGATGCCGAATACGCCGTCAAGACCATTCTGGACGCCGTGGGCGACGCATTGGTGCGTGGCCACCGCATCGAGATCCGGGGTTTTGGCAGCTTTTCGGTCAACCGCCGCCCGCCCCGCATGGGCCGCAATCCCCGCAGCGGCGAAGCCGTGGCGATCCCGGAAAAGCGCGTGCCCCACTTCAAGCCCGGCAAGGCCCTGCGCGAAGCCGTAGACCAGCGCACGGTCGAAATGGGCATCGTCGATGCACCGTCGCAAAAACATCAAAATTGATAGCTGCCTGCGCTTGGCTGTCAAGCGCCAGGAGCCCGTGGCACGGGTATCGGCGCAGATGGCAGACGCGCCACGGCGTGCCCGTAGAATGCCCCCACACCACCGGGGAGACGCATGAAATACCTCCTGTGGCTGCTCAAGGCAGCCATTTTTTTTACCCTGTTCGCTTTTGCACTGAACAACCAGCAAGACGCCACCGTGCACTTCTTTTTCGGCACGCACTGGAGCGCCCCCCTGGTGCTCGTCGTGCTGACGGCCTTCGCGGCCGGGGTCGTCGTGGGTGTGCTGGGCATGGTGCCCCGCTGGTGGAAGCACCGCAGCGCCGCCCGGCGCGCACAGGCCGCGTTGCCGGCTGAAGCCCCGGCCCCCGCACCGGTCGCGGCTCCAGCCGTGCCGGACCTGCAACAACAACCGCCCTCCATCCATGGAATTTGATTTCAGCTGGCTGCTGCTGGGCCTGCCGCTGGCGTTCGTGCTGGGGTGGTTCGCCTCCCGCTTCGACCTGCGGCAATTGCGCGAGGAGAACCGCCGCGCGCCCAAGGCTTATTTCAAGGGCCTGAACTTTCTGCTCAACGAGCAGCAGGACCAGGCGATCGATGCGTTCATCGAGGCGGTGCAGAACGATCCAGACACGTCCGAGCTGCATTTCGCGCTGGGCAACCTCTTTCGCCGCCGTGGCGAGTACAACCGCGCCGTCCGAGTGCACGAGCACTTGCTGTCACGCGGCGACCTGAGCCGCACCGACCGCGACCGGGCGCAGCATGCGCTGGCCCTGGACTTCCTCAAGGCCGGCCTGCTCGACCGCGCCGAAGATGCCCTGCGGCGGCTGGAGAACACTCCGTTCGAGAGCCAGTCGCGCCTGGCCCTGCTGGCCATCTACGAACGCTCGCGTGACTGGCCGCAGGCGGCGGCCATCGCCCGCAAGATGCACGGATCGCACCAGGGCGACTTCAGCACGCGGCAGGCCCACTACCTGTGCGAACAGGCCATCGCACGGGCCGCGCAAGGCGACCAGGAAGCCGCGCAGGCGCAGTTCGAAGAGGCCGTGGCCGCCGCGCCCCACGCGCCCCGCCCGCGCATCGAACTGGCCCGCCTGCACCACCGCTGCGGCCGGCCGGAACAGGCGTTTTCCACGCTGCTGGAGCTGTCGCGCGAATCGCCCGGCGCCCTGCCCCTGGCCGCCCCGTTGCTGGTCGAGGTGGGCGCAGCCACCCAGCGCGCCGAGGAAACCTACCAGCTGCTGCTGGGCCATTACGAGCGGGCGCCGTCGCTGGACATGCTGGAGGCCATCGTGTCGATGGACGCCGCCTCGGGCGACGCGTCCCGGCCCGGGCCGCAGTGGTACGTGCGCCATCTGGACAAGGAGCCCTCGCTGGTGGCGGCCGCGAAGTGGCTGGCGCAGGAAACACTGGAGCACGAGCAGTTCCATCCCCAGGTGCAAAAGGCGCTGGATCAGGCGACCAAGCCGCTCACCCGTTACCGCTGCGCGGCCTGCGGCTTTGAGGCCCGGCAGCATTTTTGGCAATGCCCCGGCTGCCAGACCTGGGACAGCTACCCCGCCCGGCGCGTGGAAGAGCTATGAAGCTTCCGGGGATCAAGGCCCTGCTCGTGGCCGCGGCTGCGGCCGTTCGCTGCGCGGCGGCCGTGGCGGCCGTGGAGGTCAACACGGCGTCCGTCGCCG
The DNA here is from genome assembly GCF_030158955.1 of Acidovorax sp. SUPP1855. Lineage (NCBI taxonomy): Bacteria > Pseudomonadati > Pseudomonadota > Betaproteobacteria > Burkholderiales > Comamonadaceae > Acidovorax > Acidovorax sp. SUPP1855. The sequence continues at coordinate 19,035 of NZ_BQXI01000028.1, forward strand.
ACCTCGACGGGGTCAAAGGCATCGGCCCGGCGCTGTCGGCCAAAATTCTCCAGGCGCGCGAGAAAGGTCCGTTCCAGAACTGGCCGGACCTCGTCGGCCGCGTCCCGGGCCTGGGCAAGGCCTCCGCCGCGCGCCTGTCCAGCGAAGGCCTCACGGTGAACGGTGCCGCGTTCGACGGCGCGCGGGCCGCAGCCGTTCCATCGCTGCCCATGGCGGGCGCGTCGCGTTAGACACCCAACGGATTGCGAGCCCGCAGCACGCCCAATCTCCGGGCTCTGCTAGGGTATTCATAGCATGTCCGAAAGGCATGCCCGTAGAATCGTTCGGGCATGCCCCTGATCCTCCTCGTCCTCCTCCCCTTCATCGGCAGCCTGTTGGCGGCGGTGCTGCCGTCGAACGCGCGCAACACCGAATCCACGCTCGCCGGTGCGATCGCGCTGTTCTGTGCGGTGCAGGCTGCGCTGTACTTTCCGGAGATCGCCGCGGGCGGGGTGCTGCGCCAGGAAATCCCCTGGCTGCCCGCGCTGGGGCTGAACCTGGTGATCCGCATGGACGGATTCGCCTGGATGTTCTGCATGCTGATCCTGGGCATCGGCTCGCTGGTGGTGCTGTATGCGCGCTACTACATGTCGCCGGCCGATCCGGTGCCGCGCTTCTTCTCGTTCTTCCTGGCGTTCATGGGCGCCATGGCCGGCGTGGTGCTGTCGGGCAACATCATCCAGCTGGCCTTCTTCTGGGAGCTCACCAGCCTGTTCTCCTTCCTGCTGATCGGCTACTGGTACCACCGCCAGGACGCGCGCCGGGGCGCTCGCATGGCGCTCACCGTGACGGGCACGGGCGGACTGTGCATGCTGGCAGGCATGCTGGTGATAGGGCACATCGTGGGCAGCTACGACCTCGACCATGTGCTGGCCGCCGGCGAGCAGATCCGCAACCACCCGTGGTACCTGGCGGCCCTGGTGCTGGTGCTGCTGGGTGCGCTGACCAAGAGCGCGCAGTTTCCCTTCCACTTCTGGCTGCCCAACGCCATGGCCGCGCCGACGCCTGTATCGGCCTATCTGCACTCGGCCACGATGGTCAAGGCGGGCGTCTTCCTGCTGGCGCGCATGTGGCCCGTGATGGGCGGCACCGAGCCCTGGTTCTGGCTGGTGGGCGGCGCGGGCGTGTGCACGCTGCTGGTGGGCGGCTATGCGGCCATGTTCCAGAACGACCTCAAGGGGCTGCTGGCGTATTCCACGATCTCGCACCTGGGCCTGATCACGCTGCTGCTGGGGCTGAACAGCCCACTGGCGGCGGTGGCTGCGGTGTTCCACATCATGAACCACGCCACCTTCAAGGCCTCGCTCTTCATGGCGGCGGGCATCGTGGACCATGAAAGCGGCACGCGTGACATCCGGCGCCTGTCCGGACTGCGCACCATGATGCCGGTGACGGCCACCCTGGCGATGGTGGCCAGCGCCTCCATGGCGGGCGTGCCGCTGCTCAACGGCTTTCTGTCCAAGGAAATGTTCTTCGCCGAGACGGTGTTCCTCGACGCCTCGCCGCTGGTGGCGACCGTGCTGCCCGTCGCCGCCACGCTGGCCGGCGTGTTCAGCGTGGCCTATTCGCTGCGGTTCATCGTGGACGTGTTCTGGGGCCCGCGCGCGCAAGACCTGCCGCGCCAGCCGCACGAGCCGCCGCACTGGATGCGCGTGCCCGTGGAACTGCTGGTGCTGGCCTGCCTGGTGGTCGGCATCTTTCCCGCGTGGTCGGTCGGCCAGTATCTGGACGCGGCGGCACGGCCGGTGGTCGGCGGCCCGTTGCCCGAGTTCAGCCTGGCCATCTGGCACGGCTTCAATACCCCCTTCGTGATGAGCCTGGTCGCCCTGGGCGGCGGCACCGCGCTCTACCTTCTGCTGCGCCGCCAGCGCGCCGCCGGCAAGGTGGATGCGCCCCCGCTCATCTACCGCGTGAGCGGACGGCGCCTGTTCGAGATCGCCCTCACCTGGCTCACGCTGTGCGGGCACAACGGGCGGCGGCTGATGGCCACGCCGCGGCTGCAGTGGCAAATGCTGTGGCTGGTGCTGGCGGCGCTGGCCGGCGCGGCCCTGCCGCTGTGGACGCAGGGCCTGCAGCTCGGCGACCGCGGCACGCTGCCCCTGTCGCCGGCCTTCGTGGTGCTGTGGACGCTGGGCTCGATCTGCGCGGTGGCCGCCGCGTGGCAGGCCAAGTACCACCGGCTGGCGGCGTTGACACTGATGGGCGGCGCGGGCCTGTGCACCTGCATCACCTTTTTGTGGTTCTCGGCGCCCGACCTGGCGCTCACGCAGATCGTGGTGGAGATCGTCACCACCGTGCTCGTGCTGCTGGGCCTGCGCTGGCTGCCACGGCGCGACGAGCGCCTGCGCGGCGTGGACACCACCCACCCGGGCATCGTGCGGGCACGGCGGCTGCGCGACATGGCGGTGGCGCTGGCCGCCGGCGGCGGCATGGCCTGGCTGGCCTTCACCATGATGAGCCGGCCGTTCCCCGAAAGCACCTCCACCTTCTTCCTGGAGCGCGCGCAGACCGAGGGCGGCGGCACCAACGTGGTCAACGTGATGCTGGTGGACTTCCGCGGCTTCGACACCTTCGGCGAGATCGTGGTGCTGGGCATCGTCGCCCTGACGGTGTATGCGCTGCTGCGCCGCTTCCGCCCCGCGCGCGAGACCATGGACCTGCCCGAGCAGCAGCGCAACATGCCGGCCGATCTGCAGACCGACCTGCTCAACCCGCGCAATGCGACCGACACCGCCATCGGCTACCTGATGGTGCCCGCCGTGCTGGTGCGGCTGCTGCTGCCATTCACGGCCCTGGTGTCGTTCTACATGTTCATGCGCGGCCACAACGAGCCGGGCGGCGGCTTCGTGGCCGGGCTGGTGCTGTCGGTGGGGCTGCTGCTGCAATACATCATCTCGGGCACGCACTGGGTCGAGGCGCATCTGCCGCTGTACCCGCGCCGCTGGATCGGCACGGGGTTGCTGTTCGCCCTGGGCACCGGGCTGGGCGCCATCGCGCTGGGCTATCCGTTCCTGACCAGCCACACCGCGCACCTGCGCCTGCCGGTGATCGGCGAGATCCACATCGCCAGCGCGCTGTTTTTCGACATCGGCGTCTTCACCCTGGTCGTCGGCTCGACGCTGCTGATCCTCACCGCCATCGCCCACCAATCGGTGCGGGGCCACCGCTACCACGCGCGCCTGGCCGAGGAGCGTGAGGCCGAACTGGCGGCCAGCCCCGACGCCACCGCCCCCGAAGGAGGAGCCCGCTGATGGAAATCGTTCTCGCCATTGCCATCGGCGTGCTCACCGGCTCCGGCGTGTGGCTGCTGCTGCGCCCGCGGACCTTCCAGGTCATCATGGGCCTGGCCCTGCTGTCGTATGCGGTCAACCTGTTCATCTTCAGCATGGGCCGCCTGGGCCTGGCCATCAACAAGGAGCCCGTGCTGGTGGAAGGTGTTCCGAAGGACCTGCTGCACTATGCCGACCCCATGCCGCAGGCGCTGGTGCTGACTGCCATCGTGATCGGCTTCGCCATGACGGCGCTGTTTCTCGTGGTGCTGCTGGCATCGCGCGGCATGTCGGGCACCGACCATGTGGACGGCACGCGCTCGCACGACGTGCAGGAGATGCCGTGACCCCGGCCCTCGCGCACGCCCTTTCCGCATGGATGCCGCACCTGATGCTGGTGCCCATCGTGCTGCCGCTGCTCACCGCCGCGCTGATGCTGCTGCTGCGCGAAGAGCGCCAGCGGCTCAAGCTGGGCCTGAACATCGCATCCACCTTCCTCGGCCTGGTGGTGGCCACGGCGCTGCTGCTGTGGACGGCCCAGGCCACCGTGCCCACCACCATGGGCGTGTACCTGCCGGGCAACTGGCCCGCGCCATTCGGCATCGTGTTGGCGCTGGACCGGCTCTCGGCCATGATGCTGGTGCTGACCAGTGCCGTCGCCCTGTGCTCCATCGTCTTCGCGGCCGCGCGCTGGCACCGCGCCGGGGTGCACTACCACCCGCTGTTCCAATTCCAGCTGATGGGGCTGGCGGGCGCATTCCTCACCGCTGACCTGTTCAACCTGTTCGTGTTCTTCGAGATCATGCTGGCCGCCTCCTACGGGCTGCTGCTGCACGGCTCCGGACGCACTCGGGTACAGGCCGGGCTGCACTACATCGCCATCAACCTGGCGGCCTCGTCGCTGTTCCTCATTGGCGTGTCGATGCTGTACGGCATCACCGGCACGCTGAACATGGCCGATCTGGCGCAGAGCATTCCCAAGGTGGCGGCGGCGGACCGGGGCCTGCTGCACGCGGCGGCAGCCATCCTGGCGACGGCCTTCCTCATCAAGGCCGCGATGTGGCCGCTCAACTTCTGGCTGGTGCCGGCCTACAGCGCCGCCACCGCGCCGGCCGGCGCGCTGTTCGCGCTGATGACCAAGGTGGGCGTGTACACCATCCTGCGGCTGTGGACGCTCATGTTCAGCAGCGAGGCCGGCGCCTCCGCGCTGTTCGGCAGCCTGTGGCTGATCGGCGGCGGCATGATCACCATGGCCTTCGGCGGCATCGGCATGCTGGGCTCGCAGCGGCTCACGCACCTGGCGGGCTATGCGGCCATTCTTTCGTCCGGCACGCTGCTGGCGGCGGCCGGTTTCGGGCAGAACGTGCTGACCGCCGGGCTGCTGTACTACCTGCCCAGCTCCACGCTGGCGATCAGCGCGATGTTCCTGCTGGGCGACCTGATCGACCGCTGGCGCAACGACGGCGCCACGCTCGCGCCGCACGAGCGGCACGACGACGCACCCTTCCTCACGGCCGAGCTGGTGCCCGCCGCGGGCCTGAACCTCGACGAGGACGAGACTGTGCTGATCGGCCGGGTCATTCCCGCCGCCGCCGCCTTCCTGGGCCTGGCCTACCTGCTGTGCACGCTGGTGATCGCCGGGCTGCCACCGCTGTCGGGCTTCGTGGGCAAGTTCGCCATGCTGACGGCGCTGCTCAACCCGCTGGGCCTGGGCTCGTCGTCCGGCTACCAGCCCGGCACGCCGGGATGGGTGCTGCTGGCGCTGATGATCGTCACCGGCCTGTTCGCGCTGATCGCCCTCACCCGCACCGGCATCCGCTATTTCTGGACCACGCACGACCGCCGCCCGCCCCAGCTGCGCGTGCTGGAAGGCCTGCCGATCGCGCTGCTGCTGGCCGGGTGCATCGGCCTCACGCTGTACGCCGGCGCGGTGATGCGGTTCACGCAGGCCACCGCCAACGCGCTGCACACCCCGTCCAGCTACATCCGCGCGGTGATGTCGGCGCGGCCCGTGCCCGGGCCGGTCACGCCGGCACAGCCGCCCGCGAAGGAAACGCCATGAAGCGCCTGTTCCCGGCCCCGCTGCTGTCCGTGGCGCTGTTCGTGATGTGGCTGATGCTCAACCGCTCGGTGAGTGCCGGGCAGCTCGTGCTGGCGGCGTGCGTGGCCATCGCCATCCCGGTGCTCACGCGTGGCCTGCGGCCCCTGCCGGTGCGCATCCGCCGGCCCGGCACCGTGCTGCGGCTGGTGGCGTCCGTCATCGCCGACAGCGTGGTGTCCAACCTGCGGCTGCTGCGCTTTCTGGCGACGCCATCGGGCCACCGGCCGCACCCGCCGGGCTTCGTGCAGATTCCACTGGAGATGCGCGACCCGAACGCCCTGGCGGTGCTGGCGATGATCGTGTGCATCACCCCCGGCACGTCGTGGGCCGAACTGTCGCTGGACCGTTCGGTGCTGATGCTGCACGTGCTGGAGCTGGACGACAAGCAGGCCGCCATCGATCACGTCAAAACGCGCTACGAGCGCCCCCTGATGGAGATTTTCGAATCATGACCAACGGTTCCATCCTGTCCATCGCGCTGCCGGTCGCCGTCTTCCTGCTGGTGCTGGCGATGTCCTGCGCCCTGGTGCGCATGCTCAAGGGCCCGTCGGCGCAGGACCGGGTGCTGGCCCTGGACTGCATGTACCTGAACGGCATGCTGTGCATGCTGGTGCTGGGCATCTACTACGGCAGCACGAACTACTTCGAGGCGGCGCTGCTGATCGCGCTGCTGGGCTTTGCCAGCTCCACGGCGATGGCCAAGTTCCTGCTCCGGGGCGAGGTGATCGAATGACCGCCACCACCCTGCCCCTGTGGGCCGAGATCGCCATCGCGGCCCTGGTGCTGGCCGGGTGCGGCATCGCCCTGCTGGGGTCGCTCGGGCTGCTGCGCCTGCCGACCTACTTCGAGCGGGTTCACGCGCCGTCCGTGATCGCCACCCTCGGGTGCTGGTGCATCGTGCTGGCCACGCTGCTGCACTTTTCGGTCCAGGGCGCCGGGCTGGCGCTGCACGCGCTGCTCATCGGCCTGTTCGTGGCGGTCACCGTGCCGGTGACCAACATCTTCCTGATGCGCGCCGCCCTGTTCCGCGCGCGCCGGGCCGGCCAGAACGTGCCGCCCAGCCTGAGCCGCCTGCACGAGAGCACCGACCGAGACTCCTGAGGCGATCGTCGGCGCATCTTCTCGGCGTGTTTCTCGGCGTATCTTCTCGGCGCCTTCTTCGACGCATTTGCTACCAAATTTATAGCAAGATCCCCTAGAAGAATATGCCGCCACGGCCTGTTTGACCACATGCCGAACGGTCCGTACCGGACGAGCGGCATCGGTGGCTGGACACAGCCGAACGCTACCAATTCAATAGCATTGATGCCCTAGTGGAATCTGCGCTGGCGGCCTTTTCCGCTCGAATCAAGAACCCGCCCCGCCGAAGCCGCCGCCACCCGGCGTGTGCACCTCGAACACATCGCCCGGCTCCATCTGCGCCTGGCCGATGTGCTCCAGCACCTCCACCCGGCCGTCCGCACGCACCACGCGGTTGATGCCCGGCTGCCCCGGCTGGCCGCCCGCCATGCCGAACGCGCCGTGGCGGCGCCCGTTGGAGAGGATGCCAGCCGTCATGGGTTCGAGAAAACGCACCCGGCGCACGCCGCCATTGCCGCCCTTCCAGCGCCCCGCCCCGCCCGAATCGGCGCGGATGGCGTAGCTCTCCAGCCGCACCGGAAAGCGGAACTCCAGGATCTCGGGATCGGTCAGGCGCGAGTTGGTCATGTGCGTCTGCACGACACCGGTGCCGTCGAAACCCTCCACCAATTCCCCTCCGTCGCCGAACACCCCACCGGCGCCGCTGCCGCCCGAGATGGTCTCGTAGTACTGGTGGCGGTCGTTGCCGAAGGTGAAGTTGTTCATCGTGCACTGGCTGCCCGCCGACACGCCCAAAGCGCCCAGCAGCGCGTTGGTGATGCAGGTGGAGGTCTCCACGTTGCCCGCCACCACGGACGCCGGCGGCAAGGGGTTGAGCATGGAGCCGGGCGGGATGATGACCTCCAGTGGCTTGAGGCAGCCGGCGTTCAGCGGAATGTCGTCGTCCACCAGCGAGCGGAACACGTACAGCACCGCGGCCATGCACACCGCGGTGGGGGCATTGAAGTTGTTGGCCTGCTGCGCCGAGGTGCCGGTGAAGTCGATCACCGCGCTGCGGGCGGCGGCGTCCACGCGCACCGCGACCTGGATCTGCGCGCCGTTGTCCAGCGGCAGCGTGAAGGCACCGTCCTGGAGCCGGGCGGCCAGGCGGGCGATGGCGCGGCGCACCGACTCCTCGGCGTTGTCCTGCACATGGCCCATGTAGGCCTGCACCACGGGCAGGCCGAACTGCTGCACCATGCGCCGCAGTTCCTGCACGCCCTTCTCGTTGGCGGCGATCTGCGCCTTCAGGTCGGCCAGGTTCTGCTGCGGGTTGCGGCTGGGGTATTCGCCGCTTTGCAGCAGGGCCACCATTTCGGCCTCGCGCAGCACGCCGCGCTCCACCAGCTTGACGTTGTCGATCTGCACGCCCTCTTCCTCGATGCGCGTGGAAAACGGCGGCATCGAGCCGGGGGTGGTGCCGCCCACGTCGGCATGGTGGCCGCGGCTGCCGACGTAGAACGTGGGCTCGGCCTCTTCCGCCAGGTACACGGGCGTGATGACGGTGATGTCCGGCAGGTGCGTGCCGCCGTGGTACGGGTCGTTCAGCACGTACACGTCGCCCGGCTGCATGCGCCCGGCATTGCGGTGGATGACCGCCTTGATGCTTTCGCCCATCGAGCCCAGGTGCACCGGCATGTGGGGCGCGTTGGCGATCAGGTGGCCTTCGGCGTCGAACAGTGCGCAGCTGAAATCCAGGCGCTCCTTGATGTTCACCGAGTGCGCGGTGTTCTGCAGCTGCAGCCCCATCTGTTCGGCGATGTTCATGAAGAGGTTGTTGAACACCTCCAGCAGCACCGGGTCCACCGTGGTGCCCAGCGCATGCCGCACGCTGCGCGCGGTGGTGCGGTCGATCACCAGATGGTCGAGGGCCGTCAGCGCGGCCTGCCAGCCCGGCTCCACCACGGTGGTGGCGTTCTTCTCGGCAATGATGGCCGAGCCGGCGATCACATCGCCGGGGCGCAGGTCCTCGCGCACCACCAGGGCCGCGTCGTGCCACGCGGGCATGCCGTCCACGCCCACGGTGTACATGCGCACGGTGCCACGGCGCGGCGCCTCGCGCGGCGGTTGCAGGGCCTGCATCGGCTCGACCGGCGCGTCGCCGGCCACCACCGCCTCGACCGAGACCGCCTCCACGATCAACGCCCGGCCCCGCATGAGAAAGGCGAAGCGCTGGCGGTAGGCGGCCTCGAACCCCGCCGTGATGGCCGCCACCTCCGGCACCTCGCCGACGGGCACGACCAGCGCCGCGTCCGAGCCCTCGTACCGCACATGCACCCGGCGGCGCACCGACACCGGCGCACCGCCTTGCTGCTGCTGTGCCATCTCGGCCCGGGCCGCCTGGGCCAGCGCATCCAGCGTGTGGGCGATTCCGCCCAGGGCCTCGGGCGACAGGCGCGCCTCCACCGCCTGCTCGCGGATCAGGTTCTGGTCGGCCAGGCCCATGCCGTAGGCCGACAGCACGCCGGCCAGCGGGTGCACGAACACGCGCTGCATGCCCAGCGCATCGGCCACCAGGCAGGCATGCTGCCCGCCCGCGCCGCCGAAGCACTGCAGGGTGTAGCGCGTGACGTCGTAGCCCCGTGCGACCGAGATCTTCTTGATGGCATTGGCCATCTGCTGCACCGCGATCTGGATGAAGCCGTGGGCCACGTCGTGCGCGGGGCGGCCGGCCTGCGCCGCGAGGTCAGCAAAGCGGGCCTGCACCACGCCCGCATCGAGCGGCTCGTTGCCACCGTGGCCGAACACGTGCGGAAAGTGCGCGGGCTGGATCTTGCCCACCATCACGTTGGCATCGGTCACGGCCAGCGGCCCGCCCCGGCGGTAGCTGGCCGGCCCCGGGTTGGCGCCCGCGCTCTGCGGGCCCACGCGAAAGCGCGCGCCGTCGTATTCCAGCAGCGAGCCGCCACCGGCGGCCACGGTGTGGATGCTCATCATCGGCGCGCGCATGCGCACGCCCGCCACCTGGGTTTCGAACTCGCGCTCGAACTCGCCCGCGTAGTGGCTCACGTCGGTGGAGGTGCCGCCCATGTCGAAACCGATCACGCGCACCGAATCCCCCGGGCCCGCGGCCCCGCCGGCACCTCCTGCACCTCCTGCACCTCCTGCGCCGCCTGCCTCGCCCGCGAAGGCCAGCTCCGCCGTGCGCGCCATCCCCACGATGCCGCCGGCCGGGCCGGAGAGGATTGCGTCCTTGCCCTGGAAACGGTGCGCATCGGTGAGCCCGCCCGACGACTGAATGAAGTACAGCGGCACGCCCGGCATCTCGGCGGCCACCTGCTCCACGTAGCGGCGCAGGATGGGCGACAGGTAGGCATCCACCACCGTGGTGTCGCCCCGGCTCACGAACTTCATCAGTGGGCTGGTGCCGTGCGAGGTGCTCACCTGCGTGAAGCCCGCCTCGCGCGCGAGCCGCACCGCCGCCTGCTCGTGCGCGGTGTAGCGGTAGCCATGCATGAACACGATGGCCACGCTGCGCAGGCCCGCGTCGTGGGCGGCCCACAGGCGCTCGCGCAGGTGGGCCTCGTCCAGCGCCTGCTCGACCTCGCCATGGGCCCCCACGCGCTCCTGCGCCTCGATCACGCGGCTGTACAGCAGCTCGGGCAGCACGATGCGGCGCTCGAACAGGCGGGGGCGGTTCTGGTAGGCGATGCGCAGCGCATCGCGAAAGCCCCGCGTGGTCACCAGCAGCGTGGGCTCTCCCTTGCGCTCCAGCAGCGCGTTGGTGGCCACGGTGGTGCCCATCTTCACGCACTCCACCTGCGTGGGCGACACGGGCGCGCCGGGCTGCAGGCCCAGCAGGTGGCGGATGCCGGCCACCGCGGCATCGCGATAGTGCCCGGGGTTTTCGGACAGCAGCTTGTGAGTGACCAGGGTGCCGTCGGGCCGGCGGCCCACCACGTCGGTGAAGGTGCCGCCACGGTCCACCCAGAACTGCCACAGTTGCGTTGCCATGTCGATGCTTTCCTCAGCCTGTTACGAATGAAATGGTTGGACAACATTGACGCAGGCATCACCTGCGAGACAGGAGATCATCCACGATCTGCCGACCTTTTTCGATGATATCTTCGGCCCGCGGCACGCCGCTGCGGCCCGCTTGCCCCCTCAACGAACCAGCCCATTCCAACGAGTGCGGCAGCCACCGATCCCCTTCATCCACCAGACATGCCAGAACAAATCGACTATGCCTTCCTGAGCGCCCTGGAGGGCGGCTCGCTGACCACCGGCTACGTGCCGGCGGCCAACGTGAGCAAGAGCGGCGTGACCATCGCGACCGGGTTCGACCTGGGCCAGCGCTCCGAGAGCGATCTGAAGAACCTGGGCCTGGCCAGCGGCCTGGTCACCAAGCTCAAACCCTACCTCGGCACCAAGGGCGCCGACGCCAAGACGCTGATCGAGAAGACCCCGCTGACGATCACTGCCGCCGAGGCCGAATCCATCGACAAGGCCACCAAGGCCAGCCACATCGCGAGCGTGAAGCTCAAATACGATTCGGCCACGGCCGCCAAGAAGAACTTCATCGACCTGCCGGCGGAAGCGCAGACCGTCATCGCGTCGGTGTCGTTCCAGTACGGCGTCAACCTGGATGCCGCCACGCCGAAATTCTGGAAGGCCGTCACCGAACAGGACTGGACCGAAGCGGTCAAGCTGCTCAAGAACTTCGGGGATGTGTATCCCACCCGCCGCGGCAAGGAAGCCGCCCTGCTGGAGAAAGTCAAATGAAACGATGGATCGCCCTGGCCAGCGCCGCGATGGCTTGCGCCGCCCTGCATGCTGCACCTGCCAACCCTGGCGCCGACCACGCGGTCGGCGTGGTGCATGTCACCAACCCGGAACTGCTTTCGGCGCTGCAGAACCTCAAGGCATCGCTCACGGCAGAGCGCACGCCGCTCGCGTTCGACAACGGCGCGTCGGCCAAGAACTGCCTTGAATATTCGGACCTGCTGTCGAAGAGCCAGCCGGTCGAGTCGACCCGCAACTTCGAGATCCGCAGCGAATACCGGCTGTGCGACAGCATCCGCGTGATCACCGGCAAGCACTTCGTCGCGCAGAAGGCCGCCGCCTCCGGCAAGCAGGGCAAAACCCTGTACGAAAAACTGGACCTGCGGTCGTTCCCCTCGTCGCTGCGCAATCGCGCCGATGGCAAAAAGCACACGCTCCAGGCGCTGCTGCCCGGCACGCCACAATCCGAAGGCACCGCCGTCCAGGTGGAAACCCCGGAGCAGTTCTTCCGCCTGGAGGTCGTGGGCACCATCGACCACGGCAGGGGCCGCCCGCCCGAATGGATCGTCTGGGTGACGGACGAGCTCAAGAACGGCACCTACCGCGGGTACAGCAACATCGTCGTGCATCCGCCCCGTGCGGCGTCCGGCCTGTACACCGCGGCGGCATCGCCCCGATGACAATGGGCGCTCCTTTCCTTTAGCCCCGTCACCGGGGCGCCGCAGGTACCGAATCGCATGGCCTCTTTCGTCCCCCACCGTCCCTTGCTGGACCAGACCTTTCCCCGCACCCTGTCCGCCTGGGTGGAACGTTTGGGCCAACCCGTGTTTCGCGGCGCCCGCATCGAAGGCTGGCTGTTCGAGGGCGTGGTCGCACGGCGCGCGGCCGAGCAACGCCTTGCGGCGGTGGGCGTGGTGGCGCGGTTTCGCAGTGCCTACAAGCCCCTGGTGCACTACTTTCTGGAAGAGGTCGATACCGCCCAGCTGGCCGCCGCCACGGTGCGCTACCCGGTGCCGGCCACTGGCTCGCCCAGGCGTTTTCTGCTGGAGGCGTATCCGCTGGCCGACCTGCTGGCCGGGTGCGACCTGCGGTTCGAACCCGGGGGCGACGACCTGCACTACGGCGTGGCGCTGCGCTTTCGCGATGGCCGCGAAACGGTCGATCGGGTCTTCGCACCCAACCGGGTGCACGAAGACCCCACCAGCCCGGATCCGCTGCTGTCGCCCACGGGCTGGCTGCGCGTGGACGCGTCCGGTGCGCCGGACAGCAACCAGGATGCGGCCGAATCCACCGATTTCGAAGACCTCTTCGCGCACGCCATGCGCACGCTGCGGGAGCATGCCTGGCCCGCGCAGGAGCCCTATTTCGAACGGCTGGACATCCGCGTCGACCTGCCGGGCTTCGAGCAGCCGCTGTCCACGCCGCACGAATGCATGAGCCTGCACGAGGCCCTGCACGAAGACCTGTATTTTTCGCTGCTCGAGTTCTTTCAGCAGCACTCCGGCCGCCCGGCGGGCGACCGCCGGCTGCAGCCCGGGCAGATCGTGCCCGACATCCGCCAACACGACGGCCCGCCACGCCTGCGCATCGCGCTGCGCGCCTTCGACGTGGCCGCACAGGACGCTGGCGCCTGGGCGGACACCACGGCCGGACAGGCCCTGGACGACATGGGCCAGGCCCCGCCGCCCGAGCGCATCGCACAAGCGATGGCGCGGCTGGGCGGCCAGCGCTTTTCCGCGCGCAGCCGCCAGGGGCGCGAGGTGCTGGGCCTGTACCGCACCGGCACCGAGGCCCCGATCCTGCTGAGCGGCGGCCAGCACGCCAACGAAACCTCCGGCGTCGTGGGGGCCCTGCGCGCGGCCGAGGCGCTGCATGCGCGGCCCGGCGCGCACTTCGCCCTCATCGCGCTGGAGAACCCCGACGGCTATGCGCTGCACCGCGAACTGGGCGCGCACCACGCCCACCACATGCAGCATGCCGCGCGCTACAGCGCGCTGGGCGACGACATCGAATACCGCGAGACGGCGCCGCTCTACGAGCGCGAAGCCCGCGAACAGGCCCTGGCCCTTTCCGGCGCGCAATTGCACATCAACCTGCACGGCTACCCCGCGCACGAGTGGACCCGGCCGCTGTCCGGCTATGTGCCGCGTGGCTTCGGCCTGTGGACGGTGCCCAAGGGGTTCTTTCTGATCCTGCGCCACCACCCGGGCTGGCAGGCCGAAGGCCGTGCGCTGCTGGAGCAGGTGGCCGCGGCGCTGCAGGCCGTTCCCGGCCTGCCCGAGTACAACGCCCGCCAGATGGCGCTGTATGAGCACCATGCGGGGGCGCTGCCGTTCGAGGTGATCCATGGCACGGCCTGCACGCAGTCCGAGAACCCGCGCGGTGCGCCGGTCACGCTCATCACCGAGTTCCCCGACGAGACGGTGTCGGGCGATGCCTTCCGCTTCGCGCACGGCGTGCAGAAGGCCGCCGTGCTGGCCGCGGTGGACGCTTGGCTGGCCATTCTTTCCGCACGCGGCTGACCGGCAGGACGGCCGGGCAAGCCCGCACGCTCGGCCCTCACGAAGTGGCTCCCGGCCCATGCGATGAACCGCCACCATCGCGGCCGATGCGCAAGGAAAAGAGCAGATCGTAGAGAACGGGAATCAGCCCCAGCGTCACCAGCGTGCCCAGCGCCAGGCCGCCGATCATGGTGATGGCCATGCCCGTCCACAAAGGGCCGGCGAACAGCATCAGCGGAACCAGCCCGACGATGCAGGTGAGCTTGGTCATCACGATCGGCCGCAGCCGCTTGATGGCCGCGGCCACCACCGCTTCGCGGCGCTCCAGGCCCTCGCGCAGCTCTTCCTCGATGCGCTCGAGCAGCAGCACCGCGTTGTTGACGATGATGCCCGCCAGCGCCAGCAGCCCGAACGTCGCCATGAAGCCGAAGGGATACCCCGTGACGAGCAGCGCCAGCGCTGCGCCGATCAACACGAACGGCACGCTCGCCATCACGATGAACAGCTTGCGAAACGAGTTGAATTGCCAGACGAACAACAGCAGGATGGCGCCCAGCGCGTGCGGAAAATACTGCAGCAAGGCGCCGTTGGCTTCCCGCGAGTCCTCGATCTCGCCCCCCAGCTCGATGCGGTAGCCGGGCGGCAACCGGATCGCCGCCACGGGGCCGGCAAGGCGGTTGACGATCTCGGTGGCGGTCAGGCCGGGGTTCTGTCCGGTCACGGTGATGGCACGGCTCAGGTTGCGGCGCACGATGGCGGACGGCTCGGTGCCGCTCACGACGGTGGCCACCGAAGCCAGCGGCACGGGCGATCCGCCGCCCTGCGCAGACACCAGGGTGTCGCCCGGATCGCCGTGCCCGGCGCGATCGCCCGCATCGCCGCGCAGCACGATCGGCACGTTGACGCCATCGTCGCGAACCATCGACACGTCCGTGCCGCTGTACCGCATCTGCAGCGCCTGGGCGATGCCCTCGCTGGTCACGCCGGCGCGGCGCGCCTTCAGTGGGTCGACGCGCACCTGGTAGCGGGGAATCCGCGCATTCCAGTCGTCGTAGACATCCTCGGTACCGGGCAAAGCGCGCAGGGCCTGGGCGATCGCCTCGGCAGCGCCCCGCAGCACGGTCTCGTCCGGCCCGATCACGCGGTAGATCGCCACGCCCGCCTCGGTCGATCCCATCGAAAAGCGCTTGGGTTCGGCACGCGCTTCGGGATGCTGAGCGCGAAGATGGGCGCGGGTGCGGGCGATGACCGCGTCGATGTCGGTGCCCGCCCGAACGCTGACCGTGAAGTAGGCCATGCCCGCCGCAGGCAGCGGCGGCGCCAGGCCCAGCACGATGCGGGGCCCGCCATCAGCGACGTAGCCGATGCTGTCCACCACTTCCGGGTTCGCCGTCTTGTCGGCGAACCACTGGCTGATCGCCTGCACTGTCCGCAGCGTCTGGCGGGAATCGCTGCCGGGCTGCAGGTTGACCGGCATCTGGAACTGCAGGCGGTCCGATTTCGGCAGGAAGTCGTACGGAATGCTGGCGAGGACTGCGATGGCGCCGGCCAGCAGCGCCAGCATCGCCCCGACGAACCAGGGCTTGTGCGCGAGCAGGCTTTCGATGGCCCGGCGATAGCCCCGGTAGAACGAGGAATCGTAGGCCGCGCTCCCCGATGCGTCGGCCGCATGCGCCCGCGCGAAATACAGGCACAGCAAGGGAGTGACGGTGAGGCTGAGCAGCCACGAGCCCAGCAGCGTCGTCGCCAGAACGATCGCGAGCGACCGCAGGTATTCGTTGGTGCTGGTCTGGCCCAGGAAGAACGGCGAGAACGCCAGCACGATCACCAGCGACGACGTGAGCAGCGGCAGTGCCAGCGTGCGGCCGGCAGCAATGCAGGCGGCCCGGCGGTCCTCGCCGATGCCGAGCCGGCGCTCGATGTCCTCCGCGATGACGATGCCGTTGTCCACCAGCAGGCCGAGCGCGAGGATGATCGCGGCGATCGAGACCGTCTGCAGTTCCACGCCGAGCGCGCGCATCGCCACCAGCGCGCCAAGAATGGTCAGCGGCACGATGGCGCCCACGATCAGGCCGGTGCGCCAACCCAGGAACAGCATGACGACCGCCATGACGATGGCCACCGTCTCGCCCATGACGTGGTGCATCTTGTCCATTTCACGCTCGACCACGTCGGCCTGGAAGGTCACGATGTGCTGCTCGAAGCCCGCAGGCAGCAAGGTGGCGGTCTCGTCGAGCTTCTGGCGCAGCGCCTTCCCGAACGCGGCAATGTTCCGGCCGGGGGCCATCGACACCGCCACCACCACCGCGGGTTGCCCCTGGTAGATGGCGGCGCTTTCCGGTGGATCGGCGGGCATGACCTGCAACTGGGCCAGTTGGGACAGCGGCACCTCCCGAGGGCCGCTGCCGGCCGGGACCGACACCAGGAACTGGCGCAGGTCATCGAGGGTGCGCAATTCGCCGGAGACGGCCACGGTCATCGCCAGACCGGAGACTGCGATCTGCCCGCCGGGCGCCACGATGTTCTGGGCGCGCAGCTGCCCGATCACCGCGGCCGGCGTGAGGCCCGCCTGGAGAAGGCGGCCCCGGCCGAAATCGACATACACGCGCTCTTCCTGCAAGCCGTGCAGTGTCACCCGCTCGACCCCTGGCAAGGCATAGAGCTGCTCGCGCATTCGCCGCAGCGGGCCGCGCATCTCGCCCATGCTGAAGCCCGGGGCCACGATGGCGATCGAGGCGACCGAGACGCGGCCGAAATCGTCGTCCACGAAGGGGCCCAGCGCGCCCGTCGGCAAGGCGGTGCCGGCTTCGAGACTCTTGGCACGCACCCGCTGCCACAGGGCGCCGAGGTCCTTGACATCGTCGTAGGCCGTCAACTGGATGATCGCGCTGCCCGGGCGCACCGTCGTGACGATCTTCTTGATGCCGGCAATCTCGCGCAGGCGCTCCTCGGTCGGACGGGCCAGGAGGTTCTCGACCTGCTCGCTGGGCATGCCAGGGAAAGCCACGGAGACAAGGGCATCGCGCACCGTGACCGAGGGCTCTTCTTGCGAGGGAAAATCCAAGAAAGCGACGATGCCAGCGACCAGAATGAACAGCGCGGCGAACAGCGTCAGGCGGCTGGAGGAAAGGGCTGCACGGGTGAGGTTCATCGCGGCACACCGGCACCCAGGCGGGTTTCAGGACGAAACAGAGCGACCGCCTGTCCATTGACCAGGAAGGCAGCGCCCTTGCTGACGATGCGCTCGCCCGGGGCCAGCCCCCGAAGCACAGGAAAGCGGGTGCCCTCCAAAGGGCCCAGCACCACTTCGCGGCGCTGCACATGCCCCGTCAGCGCGTCGTGGACGAAGACAGCGGCCTTGTCCTTTTCCGCGGCGGGAACCACCGCGGTCAATGGAATGGTCAGACCGGCCGGCGCGGAGGGCAGCGCCAGCATCAGGTTTTCACCGCTGCGCGGGAGCCGCTCCTGTTCGGGCAAATCGAAAATCGCCTGCACGGTGGCGCCGCCTTCGACCTGGGCCGACACGCTGCGAAGCCGCAGTGCGAACGGCCGGTCGCCCTCCCCGCTGCGGTAGGCCGTCGCCGAGGCACCCGGGGCCAGGCCGGCACCCACATCGGCCGGCAGCATGGTCAGCACCTGCGCACGGCCCTCGCCATCGAGCTGCAGGACGGCCTGACCCGGCGCGGCATCCGACTGCGGTTGCAGCAAGCGCGCGACCACGGTGCCCGCGAACGGCGCGCGGATGTCCGCCTGCCGCAAGGCGCGCCGGGCCAGGGCGCGGTCGGATTCCGCCGCGCGCACCTTGGACTGGGCGGCCTCGAACGCGGTCCGGCTGGTGATCAATGCCGCGGCGGAAAGGGACCCATCCTCGAACAGGGCCTGCTGCTGGCGCAGCTGGCTTCTGCGCTCGTCCAGATCCGCCACGGCGGCCTGGACGCTGGCGTCGGCCTGCTCCCACTTCAGCCGCGCCGGCTGCGGATCGAGGCGGGCCAGGAGCTGGTCCTTGCGCACGCGATCGCCGACGTCCACGCGAACCTCGGCAATGCGGCCGCCGCCCTCGAACCCCAGTTGGGCGCGCTGCTCCTGGCGGACCACGGCGGTGAACCGGGTTTCGACCGATGCGGCCGCCCCCACGGTTTCCAGTTTGACGGCCCGGGGAACCGTGTCGGCAGGGGCGGCCTGCCCGTCGCAGCCAGTCAGCAGGAGCATGGAAGCCCATCCGCAAAGGAGGAGAAAAAGACAAGGAACGGATTTCACGGCAGTGGCCTTCCTGTTCATCGATGCGTCAGTAGGTGTAGGTCACTGCGGCACCGCCGGTGACGGAGGTGCGGCGCACGACCAGCGGGCTGTGCTCCGCGTTGTCGACATACCGCAAGGCGGACACCTGCAGGGAAGTGGTCCAGTGCGGGGCCAGGGCGTGGCTCCAGCTCGCGCCGATGGCATATCCGTACACACCGGAGCCGGCGTTGAATGCGGCGAAGCGCGTGCGCGAAGCCTGCTGCGGCGTGACGCCGAAATAGGCCTGGTTGTATCGCAGGTCGCCCGCATGGACGTCGGCACTGAGCGAGACGGTATCGGCCGAGGTTTTCAGCAGGTTGTATTCGGCCCCCAGGCGGTACCGGTTGCGGCGCGCACCGCTTTCCAGGGCGAATTCCGCTTCAGCGCTGACCGAGAAATCGGGAGTGAACTGCTGCATGAGCAAGGTGCGGGTGGTGACCGAGTCCGGCACGTCGCCCAGGCCCGCCAGCTTTCTGGAGCCCGGGCGGAACGGACTGTTGCGCTGCACGCGGCCGAAGTCGTAGAACACCGATTGCGATGCGTAGAAACCGCTCTCGGACTGCCATTGCAGGCCGATGCCGCGGCTGGTATCGGCAAAGAAGATGCCTCGCTGGACAGACAGCACCGGAAGAATCTCCACGCGGTGGTCGTCGGACCCCGGATAGCGGGGGGTCACCCTCGCAGCGGCGCCGATGCTGAAATCGGTCGTGTCCCCGAGCAGGCGGGAGCCCCAGCCCGCGAGCGTTTGGGCATGCCCGGCGTGGGGCATCGCCACGAAAACGGACGCCAGCAGGCAGGGAGCGAGGCGCAGAGCAGTTGGTTTCATGATGGGTTCGCGAGGTGTGGTCGAGTCAAAGGGAAGACGGAAGCTGAACGCCGTAGAACGCGCTGAACAGCGCGATCCGGTTCAGCACGAGGTCGCGGGCAATGCCCAGGTGGTCGAGTTCGGACTGGCTCGCCCGCACCCGTTCGGACAGCAAGGTGCTGCGGTTTTGCAGGCCCTGGGCGGTACGGGCCGCCAAGCGCTGAATCCGCGCGCGCTCGCGCATGGCGTTGTCCCGCGCATGCGTTTCGGAAGCGGCCAGCGTGGCCTGCCTGTCCAGGGCATCGGCGACTTCGCGGAAAGCGGACTGGACCGCCTTTTCGTATTCGGCGATGCCGGCCCGTTGGCGCACTTCGGCCAGTTGCAGGCCCGCGCTGTTGCGGCCGTGGTCGAAGATCGGCAACACCAGTTGCGGCGTGAAGGCCCACATGCGGCTGCCGGCATTGAAAAGGCCGCTCAGGCTGTCACTGGCCACGCCCACCGACGTGCTGAGGCGAATGGACGGAAAAAAGGCCGCACGCGCAGCGCCGATGTCCGCATTGCCTGCGCGCAGTTCGGCCTCGGCCTGCTGGATGTCGGGCCGCTGCAGCAGCACCTGGGAGTCCAGGTTGCGCAGCGCCGCCACCGGGGCGCCCCGAGGGAGCAGGCCATCGATGTCCCCCTCGGCACGGCCGGTGCTGTAGCCAGTGAGCAGTTGCAGGGCCCGCAGGGCCGCCGCATCGTCGTCGGCGGCCTGCAGCGCACGCATGTGGATTCGGTCGGCCTGCGTGCGCTGGGCATCGAGTTCGTCCGCCGAGATCGTGCCGACCTCGTGCTGGCGTTGGGCGATGGACAGCAGCGCGGCGCTGTCGCTGTCAATGGCGGCCATCTGCCCCGCTGCCTGGGCCGCCGCCAGCTTCCGGCTGTAGGCCTGCAGCACCTCGGCGATCAAGGCGCCCCGCGCCGCCTGCTGCCCGTGCGCCGATGCCAGGTACCGTTGCCGGGCGGCTTCGGACAGCGCCTTCATCTTGCCGAAAAAATCGATCTCGAAATCGGAAATTCCCACGCTGGCATAGGCCTGATCCTGTCCATACCGCGCCTGCAGCGCATCGCTGCCGAACCGTTGCCGGTCGCGCTGCACATGGAGTCCGACCTGCGGCAGGCGCGCCGAGTCTTCGATCCCATATTGCGCGCGGGCCTGCTCGACCTTCAGCGCAGCCAGGCGGAAATCCGCGTTGTGGGCCAGCGCGCGGGCCACCATCGGCGCGAGGTCCCGCGCAGGCGAGAACGCTTGAAGAAACCGGCGCTCGTCTTGCGAGAGTTCGGCCGTCGCCGCTTCGGAAGCCATGCCGCGCCCGGCCGGGTCCGCCATGAAGGTCGCCGGAACCCGGGGAACGGGGCGCTCGAAAGGCGGGGTCAACGAGCACCCGCCGACCAGCAAGGCCAAGGTGGCGCATGCCAGCGAGAGGCCGCTGCGGACGGGGTGTGCGGGGTGTGCGGGGTGTGCGGGGTGTGCGGGGTGTGCGGGGTGTGCGGGGTGTGCGGGGTGTGCGGGCAATGAAATCATGTCGATGGGTGGGTGACAACTCGGCGGGCAGTGTCCCCAGGCGGGATCAAGATTGCTTTCGGGAATCTTCAAGATTTCATCAAGACGCGCGCAAAAAAATGGCCGCTCGCATTCGACCGCGCGGCGGGCGGCTGGCAGTACGATTCGCACGGCAAAGCCGGGCACCGGTGCCCGGCGCGTTTTGCCAAGTGCTTCGAAGGCGCACGAAACCCATGAATCAAAAACGAGTGTTGGTGGTTGAGGACGATCCCGACAGCGCCAGCGTGCTGGAGGCCTACTTGAAACGGGAGGGGTTCCTGGTGGCCGTGGCGAACGACGGCGAGCAGGCCGTCACCTGGCATGCCCAGTGGAAACCGGACCTGGTCCTGCTGGATGTGATGCTTCCCAAGCTGGGCGGCACCGAAGTGCTCTCCGCCATCCGGCGTGCGGGCGATACGCCCGTCATCATGGTGAGCGCCATTGGCGACGAGCCGGAAAAGCTGGGGGCGCTGCGCTACGGCGCGGACGATTACGTCGTCAAGCCCTACAGCCCGAAGGAAGTGGTGGCGCGCGTGTATGCGGTGATGCGCCGCACCGGTGCGGCCCGCTCGCCCGAGGGCGCGCTCAAACATGGCCGACTCACGGTGGACACCAGTGCCTTCGTGGCGGCCGTGAGCGACGCCGATGGCCAGCCCGTGGCGCTCGAACTGACACCCACCGAATTCAACCTGCTGGCGTCGTTGCTGCGCACGCCGTTCAAGGCCTTCACCCGCAGCGAGCTGCTGGAAGCGTGCCTGCCCGAGAGCGATGCGCTGGAGCGCGTGGTCGATGCGCACATCCACAACCTGCGCCGCAAGCTGGAGCAGCGCGGCATCACCGGGGTGCTGGTCACGGTGCGGGCCGTGGGCTACCGCTTCCAATGAAAGGCCTGTTCTCCCCACGCCCCCGGCACACCCCGCTTTGGCGGTGGGTGGGTTTTCGCATGAGTGCGTTGGCGGTGGTGACCGTCATCGCGATCGCGCTCGCGATGTGGTTTCGATTCGCGATCTCGGACGCGGTGGCGCTCGGCCAGCTGCCGCCCGAAGCCCGTCAGGAAATGCTGCAACTGCGTGCCGACCCGCACCACAATGCCTCGCGGCTGTGGCAGCTGTTTGCGCAGTACTACGACGTCGTCGATTTCCTGCCAGGCATCGCCAACCGGGACTGGTGGCTGCTTGCGGCGATGGTGATCGGTGCCATCCCGGTGATCGTCCTGTGCGGCCTCTACGTTTCGCGCCCGCTGTCGCGGCAGTTCACCATGGTCGCTCACGCGGCACGCCGCGTGAGCGAGGGCGACTTCTCCGCCCGGGCGACGGTGGTGACCGACGCTCCGCAGGAACTCATCGGGCTGGCGGTGGATTTCAACGACATGACGGCCCGGCTGCAGCGCTACGAACGCGAGGTGAGCGAATCGAGTGCCATGGTCGCGCACGAATTGCGCACGCCGCTGAACGCCGCCATGGGCCGGCTCCAGGGCATGCTGGACCAGGTGTTCCCCTGCGACGAATCGCAACTGCTGATGGTGCATCGCCAGCTGGAGCAGCTCAACCGGCTGGTGGGCGATCTGCACCTGCTCTCCCTGGCCCGCGCAGGCCAGCTGTCGCTGGAGCATGAAGACTTCCTCCTCGAGGACCTGATCCAGGAGCGGCTGGCCTGGGCCTCGCAGCGGCTGAACGCCGTGGGACTCGCACCGCAGGTGTCCATCCCCCGAGGCACCCGGCTGACCGGCGACCGCGACCGGATCGGCCAGGTGCTGCTCATCCTGGTCGACAACGCCATTCGATACGCCGCTTCCGGCCAACAGCTGTCCATCGACGTGCAGGCATCGAACGGCGATATCCACCTCTCGGTCTGCGACCGGGGGCCGGGCGTGGAGGCCGAATCCCTGGCCCGGATGACCGAACGCTTCTGGCGGGCCGAGCACTCCCGCGACCGCCATCTGGGCGGCAGCGGGCTGGGTCTGTCGATTGCCTGCGCCATCTGCGAGGCCCATGGCGGCTCCCTGGAAATGGTCGGCCGCAGCGGGGGCGGATTGTGTGCCCGGGTCCGACTCCCGCATCCGCCGCAGCGCGCGTCCTAGGTCCGTCGTTCATACCGAGGGGGCGGCGCCACAGCGGCGCGGCCACCTGCGCCGCCGTGCCCTTGCCGCCCTTTGGTGACGGTCGCCGGTCCGATGCCGAGCCCCTTCCTCCCTGCCTTGGTGCATGCCGGACGCACCACCGCGCGGCCACTGCAGCCCCCTGCTTGCGAACCGCCCCGTTTTCCCAGGAGCCCGCCCTTGGCATGCTCCGTGCATAGCTGGCCAGGTGATTGCGATGGCTCGAGGGCGGGGCTCCAGCCAGCCGGTCGTTCAGGTAAACACCTGAGGGTGGGATCGCAAACACGCGGTTACATTGAATGCGGTCTTTCGTTTCCCTGTCTCACTACCACTGTGGAGTTCATCGATGAAGCGTAGCGCTCTCCCTCTGTCCGCATGGGCCCTCGCCGGCGCCCTGGGTTGCGGACTGTGTGCCCCCACCGCGTTCGCGCAGACCAAATGGGACCTGGCCGCGGCCTATCCCGCCACCAACTTCCACACCGAGAACCTGGCGGAGTTCGCCAAGGACGTGGACGTCGCCACGGGCGGCAAGCTCAAGATCACGGTGCATGCCAATGCATCGCTGTTCAAGGCCAACGAGATCAAGCGCGCGGTGCAGGGCGGCCAGGCCCCTGCAGGTGAAATCCTGCTGCCCAACTTCGAAAACGAGAACCCCATCTTCGGCGTGGACGGCATTCCTTTCCTGGCCACCTCGTATGCCGATTCCAAGCGGCTGTACGAAGCGCAGAAACCCGTGCTGGAAAAGCTGCTGAATGCGCAGGGACTGCGGTTGCTCTACACCGTGGCCTGGCCTCCGCAGGGCATCTACTCCAAACGGGAAATCACCTCGGTAGCCAATCTGCGGGGCATCAAATGGCGCGCCTACAGCCCCGCCACGGCCAAGATCGCCGAACTGATCGGCGCGCAGCCCGTCACCATCCAGGCGGCCGAGCTGTCGCAGGCCACGGCCACCGGCGCGGTCGAATCGATGATGACCTCCGGCTCCACCGGCTACGACAGCAAGCTCTATGAGAGCATCAAGTACTTCTACGACACCCAGGCCTGGCTGCCCAAGAACGCGGTCATCGTGAGCAAGAAGGCCTTCGACGCGCTCGACAAGCCCACGCAGTACGAGTTGCTCAAGAGCGCCGCCGCGGCCGAGGCCCGCGGCTGGAAGGTCAGCGCGGAAAAGAACGAGTGGTACAAGAAGGCTCTGACCGACAAGGGCATGAAGATCCTCCCGCCCCCGCCGAAGCTGGTGACCGACCTGCGCCAGGTCGGCGACATCATGCTGGCCGACTGGCTCAAGAAGGCCGGGCCCGATGGCGAGGCCATCATCGCCGCCTACCGCAAGCCGGCCCCCGTGGCAGCCAAGTGATGCGCCGCTTCCTGGACCGCCTGTACCTGGGCGCGGGCGCCCTGGGCGCCACGTTCGTGGCCCTGATCTGCGTGCTGATGATCGCGCAGAGCGTGCTGCGCGAGGTCGGGGTGCGCACCGGGGCGCTGAACGACGTGGTGGCGTGGTTCTGCGCCGCCGCGGCGTTCTTCGCCATGGCGCATGCGTTCAAGCACGGCGACTTCGTGCGGGTCACGCTATTGCTGGAAAAGCTCTCGCCGCCCCGGCGCCGGCAGTTCGAGATCGTCTCGCTGGCCATCGGCTCGGTGGCAGTGGCTTACCTGGCCTGGTCGGCGTGCCTCTTCACCTACGAAAGCTGGGAATTCAACGATGTGGCCCAGGGCCTGCTGCCGCTGCCGATGTGGATTCCCCAGATGAGCTTCGCGCTGGGTTCGGTGCAGCTGTTCGTCGCGGTGGTCGATGAATTCATCATCGTGCTGCGCGGCGGCGTGCCCACCTTCGTGCGCGAGATCGAGGAGCGGCATGCGCGCGGCGATTTCTCTTCCGACATCTGACCCTCCACCCGACCTGAACCCTCGCTGCGGCCCGGCCGGGCCCGAAAGAAGAATCCCATGGACATTCTGATGGTGGGCGGCATCTTGCTGCTGCTGATGATCGTGCTGCTCTCGGGCGGCGTCTGGATCGCGATGACGCTGGCGATCTGCGGCTGGGTCGGACAGGCGTTCTTCACGAACACGCAGCCGGGCAAAAACCTGTTCTCGGCCTTCTGGGAAAGCAACGCCAGCTGGGAGCTGGCGGCGCTGCCGCTGTTCATCTGGATGGGCGAGATCCTCTTTCGCACCAAGCTGAGCGAAGAGATGTTCGAGGGCCTGCGCCCCTGGCTCAACCGGGTGCCGGGCCGGCTGATGCACACCACCATCCTGGGGTGCGGTATTTTCGGATCGGTGTCGGGCTCGTCCGCCGCCACCTGCGCCACCATCAGCAAGGTGGCCCTGCCCGAGCTGCTCAAGCGCGGCTACGACGAGCGCCTGGCGTTGGGTTCGCTCGCCACGGCAGGCACGCTGGGCATTCTCATTCCGCCATCCATCACCATGGTGGTGTATGCGGTGGCGGCAGATGCCTCCATCATCCGCATCTTCCTGGCGGGCTTCCTGCCGGGCCTGCTGCTGATGCTGCTGTTTTCGGGCTACATCGGCTGGTGGAGCCTGCGCAACCCCGACAAGGTGCCGCCGGCCGATGCACCGACGACCTTCCGCCAGAAGATCCGGCAGTCCGGCAACCTGATTCCGGTGGCGGTCCTGATCGTCTTCATCGTGTGGGTGCTGGTGGCCGGCTACGCCACCGCCACCGAGTGCGCCGCCTACGGCGTGGCGGGCTCGCTCGGGCTGGCGCTGTGGAGCCGCTCGCTCACGTGGAAGAACTTCACCGAAGGGCTGATGAGCACCACGCGCACCAGCTGCATGATCATGTTCATCCTGGCCGGCGCGGCCTTCCTGACCAAGACCATGGCCTTCACCGGCATTCCGCGCGAGCTGGCCGAATGGGTCAATGCGATGAACCTCTCGCCCTTCGCACTGATCGGCGTGCTGACGATCGTCTACCTCGTGCTGGGCACGGCGCTGGACGGCATCAGCATGATCGTGCTCACCAGTGCGGTAGTGCTGCCCATGATCCAGAAGGCCGGCTTCGACCTGATCTGGTTCGGCATCTTCATCGTGCTGCTGGTGGAGATCGCCGAGGTCACGCCGCCCGTGGGTTTCAACCTCTTCGTGCTGCAGAACATGACCGGCAAGGACAGCAACACGATCGCGCGCGCGGCCATTCCGTTCTTCCTTTGCCTGGTGGTGTGCATCGCGATCATCACGGTGTTCCCGCAGATCGTCACCGTGCTGCCGGACCTGGTGATGGGCAAGGACGGCGGCTAGGCGCCGGCCGCCGGGGCCGCTGGCCGCCGCCACTCCACGGATGACAGCGCCTCGGCGGCGAGGCCCCGGGTTTTTGCGATACTTTGCGGCATGCTGCTCAACGTCGCCGTCATCTGCCTGGCCGCCTGCCTGGGCGCCCTGCTGCGCTGGGGCTTCGCCCTGTGGCTCAACCCCGGCGGCCTGCTGCCCTGGGGCACGCTGGCGGTGAACCTCATCGGCGGCTACCTGATCGGCATCGCCATCGCCGTGTTCACCCAGCGGCCGGACATCGACCCGGCTTGGCGGCTGCTCATCATCACCGGCTTTCTCGGTACCCTGACCACCTTCTCCAGCTTCTCTGCCGAAGTCGTCACCATGCTGCTGCAGCAGCGCTACGGCATCGCGCTGGCCACGCTGCTTTTGCACGTGGGCGGCTCCTTCACCCTCACCTGGGCCGGCATGCGCACGGCCCTGTGGTGGGCGGCCCGCTGACCGACGGCCCGGCAACGGGCCCTTCTTTTTTGCCCCCACAATCTCACCCCATGGATTCCAATACCGAACTCAACGACAGCCGCCTGGCCAATGCCTGGGCCGAATTGAACAACCACGCCGTGAACGGCAACCCGCTGCACGCCGATGCCTACCGGCTGGCGTTCGCGGACCCCGAGTTCCTGCTGCGGCGCGAAACGCGCGGCATCCGCTTCCAGCTCGAAATGCTCAAGCCCGATCTGGGCCAGACCGCACAGGGCATTGAGAACACCGTAGTGGTGTACGGCAGCGCGCGCTTCATCGCCCCCGACGAAGCCGAGCAGCAATTGGCCGATGCCGAGGCCAGCGGCGACGACAGCCGCATCGCGCGCGCCAGGCTCGCCGTGCGCAACGCCCGCTACTACGACCTGGCGCGGCAGTTCGCGCGCGTGGTCGCCGAGCACAGCGAACAGCAGCAGCCGGCGGACCGCATCTACGTGTGCACCGGCGGCGGGCCGGGCATCATGGAGGCCGCCAACCGCGGCGCGCACGACGTCGGCGCGCTCAACGTGGGCCTGAACATCGCCCTGCCCCACGAGCAAAGCGGCAACCGCTTCATCTCGCCCTCGCTGAGCTACAAGTTCCACTACTTCGCGCTGCGCAAGATGCACTTCATGATGCGCGCCAAGGCCCTGGTGGCATTCCCCGGCGGCTTCGGCACGCTGGACGAATTGTTCGAAGTGCTCACCCTCGTGCAGACCGGCAAGGCCAAGCCTGTGCCCATCGTGCTGTTCGGCACCGACTTCTGGAAAAAGGTCGTCAACTTCGACGCCCTGGTGGAACAAGGGACCATCTCCGCCGCCGACCTGAAGCTGTTCCATTACACGGACGATCCGCAGGAAGCCTGGAACATAGTCAAGGCGTTCTACAAGCTTTGATGGCAGTTAAGGCCCGACGCAACCTCGCTGTCGAATGCACGGACGGGTCCTGCGTCAGGCCAAAACCGGCCGCCACTGGGCTTGCAGTTCCTGAGCGATCTTGTCCATCGCGGCACGTTGCCGGGCTGGCTCGAAATTACAAAAGGCCTGATCGAAGATGCGCCCATGCCGCGCTTGGGCCGCCTCAGCCTGCTGTCTGAGGGAGGCTGCCTGCGATGGAGTGATATCTGCAAAATGTCTCAGTGGCAGAAAATGACCCGGAACGACCAATCGTTCTTTTTCCTCGGGCATGCGGTCGGTGTACAGAAGCGCTGCGCCAATGAAACACTCCGCCAACGCTTGCTTGGCAGGTTGCTGATCGAACCGCATGATGCTGATCCAGGCCATCGGCGTCGTTTCTTTGGGAAAGATATCCACGAGGGCGTCAACGACCTTGGCCATGGCACGAGGCTCGCCTTGGAAATAGGCGCGCTGTAGCGTTTTTTTACCGACAGCGCGTTCCAGTTCAGCCGCTGCCGCCACTCCGGTTTTTCCGTTGGACAGCGGCAGATCGGCGACCGTCATCGTGTTGGGATGATCTGGAAACTGATCGGCGAAATACTCTGTCAACGCCTCGTCAATGGAATTCTGATGAGGGCTACCCGCCAGCCCCTTCACGAAATTCGGATGGCTGAAGCAATGCAGGAATTCATGGCGGGCCGTGTGGATGCCGACATCGCGTGCCAGTCCTTCCCTGACCGACAAACTCGTTGGCTCAGACTTGTGGCGTCTGACCAGGCCACGATAGCCATTCGGCAAATTCGAAGTCACCTGGGGTTCGACCGCATGGCACGCACTATCAGCCGGGATGAAGGCCGCGTGCCGGTCCATGACCTCAGCTTTCGCTTGATGTAATGTCGGCATGTCGACCAATGGGCCGGGGCCTGACTGCTTGGGTTGCGCAGTGCCGGCTTGCTTGAAAACCCGTATCCGGCAGCCACTGCGGCCACCCCCACATAAGTTTTCCACGAGAGATGCAGCGCTCCGCCTGCCACCTCAGCGGCTCTCCCAAGCAAGGAAGACGCAGGGGTTGCGCGGTCTGGCGCCTGCGAAGTGCCGGAAGGAAGACGTCCGCGGGGAGCAGATGTTGACTGGCCAGCGCGGCTGGAAGCATTGCGACTTGGCAGATCCTTGAGTTGCCCATCACGCGAGAGAGACGCGGAACTGCTCTCTTTTTTAGATGAACTGGCTTTCTCGTCAGAGCTGCGGCTTGAAGACGGTATATCGGCGTTGCGAGACTTGACTCGAACCATGGTTTCCTCGGGGTATTGCGTTGAGAAACTATGGCAAAAGCACTCCAACCCACCCGGTGGGTTAACGAAGATTGTCAGCGTCCGGCGAATCACTGCGCGATGGGCGCGCACCGTTCAACCTCTTGCAATCAGTGATGCGCCGAAACGGAATCCCCCATCCGCCACGCTATACGCCCCCCCAGGCCCACCACCGCCCCCACGACCCAGAAAAGCCCCGCCACCCCGATCAACGCTCCCGCCGAACCGAACAGCACCGGCATCAGCACGCTCGACCCGTTGATGGCCATCAGCCGCAGGCCGAGCGCCTCGCCGTGGCGATGCGATGGCGTGATCTGGTGCAGCATGCTCATGATCATCGGCTGCACCGATCCCAGCGCGAAGCCCAGCAGCACCGAGCACAGGCCCAGCGCCCACGGGTTGGGCAGCAAGGGGTACACCGCGAACAGCACCGCCGTGGTGATCATCGCCCAGGTGACCACGACCGCCTCGCGCAGGTGCGCCGCCACCAGGGGCATGAGCACGCGGATGACGGCCGCCGCAATGGCGAACGCGCCCAGGATGGTGCCGATCACCGACGCCGACAGGCCCCGCTCGTGGCCCAGGAGCGGCACCACGAAGGTGTGCACGTCCCAGCACGACGACAGCAGCCAGTTCACGATGAGCAGCCGGCGAAAGCCGGGCTCGGCCAGCAGGTCCCAGGCCCGGGGGCGCACGCCGCCGGCCGCCGCGATCACGGGCGGCAGTTCCACGGTGGCCCGCACCCAGAACCAGGTGGCAATGGGCAGCACGGCCATCAGTGCGAAGGCGGCGCGATAGCCCTCGGTGCTGCCGGCCGTGGGACCGGCATGGTCGATGAGCAGGCCGGCGCAGAACGGCCCGACGAAGTTGGACACCGCCGGGCCGATGGCCAGCCAGCTGAACACCTGGCGCAGTTGCGTGGAGTCGTGCGCCGCGCGCCCCACATGGCGCTGCAGCGCGATGGTGGCGGCCCCCGTGGCGCCGCCCGTCATGAGCGCGGCCAGGCACAGCATGGGAAACGCCGGCCACACCAGCGCCCCGGCCGCCCCGACCACCGCCACGACCACGGCATAGCCGACCGGGCGCTTGAGGCCATGGCGGTCGGCATAGCGTCCCGCTGGCAGCGCCAGGAACACCTGCGTGAGCGCGAACAGCGCGAGCAGGATGCCGACCGCCGCCGCGCTGTAGCCCTCGCGCAGGGCCAGCAGCGGAGCGGCCAGCCGCATGCCGGCCATGCAGGCGTGGATGCAGATCTGTCCAGCGATCAGGCGGGCCAAGGCGGTGTTCATGTCAAACGGCCTCGTCTTCGGTGGTGGGCGGCAGGCCGCCATCCGTGGCACCCGCCCCCGCCAGGGGCACCGACGCCCCCGGGGCTGGCAGGGCCTGCACTTCGCGCAGCTGGCGCTGGATGGCGCGCGTGCGCACGCCCACCTCGTCGAACCGCCGGGCCGCCGCGTCAATGGATTTGCGCGTGGCCTCGACCACGTCGCCGAACTTGGAGAACTCCGTCTTCACCGCGCCGAGCAGGCCCCACACCTCGGACGAGCGCTTTTCGATCGCCAGCGTCTTGAAGCCCATCTGCAGGCTGCTGAGCATGGCCGCCAGATTGGCGGGCCCGGTGATCATCACGCGGCAGTCGTTCTGCAGCGCCTCCACCAGCCCGGGCCGGCGAATCACCTCGGCGAACAGGCCCTCGGTGGGCAGGTACATCACGGCGAAGTCGGTGGTGTGCGGCGGCGACACGTACTTGGCGAAGATCTTGCGCGCCTCGGCCTTGATGGAGGTCTCGAAGGCGTTGCCCGCGGAGAGCACCGCCGCCTTGTCGGCCAGGTCCTGCGCGTCCAGCAGGCGCTGGTACTGCTCCACCGGGTACTTGGAGTCGATGGGCAGCCACACGGGTTGCTCGTCGCCCCGGCCCGGCAGCCGGATGGCGAACTCCACCAGGTCGTCGCTGCCGGGCACGACCTTCACGTTGCGCGCAAACTGGTCCACGGTGAGCACGTTCTCGATGATGGCGCCCAGTTGCATCTCGCCCCAGGTGCCGCGCGTCTTCACGTTGGTCATCACGCGCTTGAGGTCGCCCACACTGCCGGCCAGCGTCTGCATCTCGCCCAGGCCCTTGTGGACCTGCTCCAGCCGGTCGCTCACCAGCTTGAAGGATTCGCCCAGGCGCTGCTCCAGCGTGGCGTGCAGCTTCTCGTCCACGGTGCGGCGCATCTCCTCCAGCTTGGCGGCGTTGTCGGCCTGGATGGCGGACAGGCGCTCGTTGAGCACGCCGCGCAGGGCTTCGCCGGTCTGCGTGAGTTCGGCGCGGAAAGCGCCCAGCGCCTGCACCAGTTCCTGCCGCGCCGCGACGGCATCGGTCTGGCCCAGCGCCAGGCGCTGCTCCAGCTTGCCTTCGAAGGCGGTGAAGGCCGCGAGCAGCTCCGCCCGGCCGCTGCGCGACTCGTGCACCGCCTGGGCCAGCCGCTCGTCCACGGCCTGGCGCACGCTTTCCAGCGTGCCCTGCATGGTCTGCGTGAAGCCGCGCAGTTGCTGGGCCATGCCCTCCAGCGCGCCATCGTTCTTGGCCACCGCCAGCTGCGTGGCCTGGGCCGTGGCCTCCAGGCGCTGCAGGCGCATCAGCCACTCGGGGGGCAGTTCGGCGCGCGGGCTGCGCAGCAGCAGCAGCAGCCCCAGCATCAGGACGACCAGCACCAGCAAACCCAGGACAGCGAACATTTCCAAAACCCGACACTTCTTTTTTGCTATTTATTTGATAGCTACACCGGCATGAAAATCGCCGGCATGCGGCCGATTCGCCTCGAAACTACGGCGCGGAAGCACCGTGGCGGCCTCCGTCACACCGGCCGTTCGCCCGGCGTGTTCACGGGCGTCAGCGCGCCCCGGCCGTCGAAGAACGCGATCAGGTTGTCCGCCGCCAGGTTGGCCATGGCCAGCCGCGTGGGCACGGTGGCGCTGGCGATGTGCGGGGTCAGCACCACGTTGGGCACGGTGAGCAGGTCCGGGTGCACCTGCGGCTCACCCTCGAACACGTCCAGCCCGGCCGCTGCGATGCGCTTGTCGCGCAGCGCCGCCGCCAGCGCCGCGTCGTCCACGATGCCGCCGCGCGCGATGTTGACCAGGGTGGCGGTCGGCTTCATCTGCGCCAGCTCGGCGGCGCCGATGGCGTGGTGCGACTCGGCCGTGTAGGGCAGCACCAGCACGAGGTGGTCGGCCGTGCGCAGCAGCTCCTCCTTGGAGACGTAGCGCGCGCCGCATTCGCCCTCCAGTGCGGGCGAGAGGCGGGAGCGGTTGTGGTAGATCACCCGCATGCCGAAGCCGTGCGCGCCGCGCCGGGCGATGCCCTGCCCGATGCGGCCCATGCCCAGGATGCCGAGCGTGCTGCCGTGCACGTCGGAGCCGGCGAACATGTCGTAGCTCCATTTCGTCCACTGGCCGGCCCGCAGATAGTGTTCGCTCTCGGCCATGCGGCGCGCGGTGGCCATGAGCAGCGCGAAGCCGAAGTCCGCCGTGGTTTCGGTCAGCACGTCGGGCGTGTTGGTGCCCTGCACGCCCGCCGCGGTGAGCGCGTTCACGTCGAAGTTGTTGTAGCCCACCGCCATGTTGGCCACGATGCGCAGCCGCGGGCAGCGCGCCAGCAGCTCGGCGTCGATGCGCTGGCTGCCGGTGGTCAGGGCGCCGTCCTTGTCCCGCAGGCGCTCGGCCAGCTCGGCCGGCGACCAGACCGCGTCGGCGGGGTTGGCCTCGACCTCGAAATGCTGCGAAAGCCGCTCCACCACCTCGGGAAAGATGGCGCGGGCGACCAGGATGCGGGGCTTGGACATGGATCAGGACCTTTCAGCGAAACCAGAGGAATGTCATGGCGACGAGCAGCGGCAGCAGGATGCCGCACGACCAGAGCATGTAGCCGAAGAAGCTGGGCATCTTCACGCCGCGCTCTTCGGCAATGGCCTTGACCATGAGGTTGGGCGCATTGCCGATGTAGGTGCCCGCGCCCATGAACACGGCGCCGGCCGAGATCGCGGCCAGCGTGGGGGCGAGCGTGGTCATGAGCACGGCCGGGTCGCCGCCGGCCGTGTTGAAGAACACGAGGTAGGTCGGCGCGTTGTCCAGGAACGCGCTCAGCAGGCCGGTGGCCCAGAAGTACATGGCCGGATCGGGGGTGCCGTCGGGCCGGGTCACCGCCCCCACGATGGCGCCGAACGGTCCCTGCGTGCCCGCCTTGAGCATCGCGATGACCGGGATGATGGTGAGAAAGATGCCCGCGAACAGCTTGGCCACTTCCTGCATGGGGGCCCAGCCGAACTGGTTGTCCGCGTGCACCTGGCGCGGCGTGAGCCACAGCGAGGCGCCCACCACCGCGAGCAGCCCCACGTCGCGCACCAGACCGGGCAGGCCCACGGGCGTGCCGGCAATGCTCCACGCCACCGGCGACTTCCAGAACCCGCTGAGCAACACCAGGGCGATCACCGCGCCCAGCAGCCAGAAATTGACCTGGCCATCGAAGCCGATCGACCGCGTGTCGGGCGTGGGGTCCGGCCGTGCCGCCTCGCCCGGCCGGCCATGGAACCAGCGGTCGATCACGTAGAAGATCGCCAGCAGCGAACCCACGAGGAACAGCGTCTCCTGGTGGATGTGCCCGACCGTCCAGAAGAAATCCACGCCCTTCAAAAAGCCCAGGAACAGCGGCGGGTCCCCCAGTGGCGTTAGCGAGCCCCCGGCGTTGGAGACGATGAAGATGAAGAACACGACGATGTGCGCCACGTGCTTGCGGTGGTCGTT
The DNA here is from genome assembly GCF_030158955.1 of Acidovorax sp. SUPP1855. Taxonomy (NCBI): domain Bacteria; kingdom Pseudomonadati; phylum Pseudomonadota; class Betaproteobacteria; order Burkholderiales; family Comamonadaceae; genus Acidovorax; species Acidovorax sp. SUPP1855. Next base: position 52,290 of record NZ_BQXI01000028.1, read on the forward strand.
GGCGCGCACCAGCGGCCGGATCAGCAGCATCGATGCGCCCGTCGTGCCCATGAAGCTCGCCAGCACCGCGCCGATGGCCAGGATGGCCGTGTTCAGCCCGGGGCCGCCATGCAGGTTGCCGCGGATGTGGATGCCCCCCGCCACGGTGAACAGCGCCGCCAGCAGGATCACGAACGGCAGGTACTCGGCCAGCAACGCGTGCACCAGGTTCACACCCGCCGCACCGACCCCGAAGACCGCCGCGAACGGCAGCAGGAACGCCAGCGCCCAGGCCGCGGCGATCTTGCCGAAGTGGTGGTGCCAGAACGCGGGCGCGAACAGCGGCACCAGCGCGATCGACAGCAACAGGCCGGCGAAGGGCACGCCCCACAGCACCGACAGCGCGCTCCCGTCGATCTCGGCGGCCCGCGCCAGGCCCGGCAGAAGTCCCGCGGCGATCAGCAGCAAACCGCGCAAGCGGGACATCGGCAACGACAGGGGCACGGTGTCGCCAGCCTGCGTGGTGGGGACAGGGGTGGGGATTGCCATCGGAGCACCCGGCGGCCGACCGGTGCGCTGCATGCGAATCGATGCGTTCACTGCGGCGCCGGAATCTCGAACACCTGGCGCAGGTAGGCCAGATACTTCTCGTCGTCGCACATGCCTTTGCCCGGGGTGTCGGACAGCTTGGCCACGGGCTGGCCGTTGCAGCGCGTCATCTTGATCACGACCTGCAGCGGCTCGCAGCCCAGGTCGTTGGTGAGGTTGGTGCCGATCCCGAAGGCTAGCTGGCAGCGCCCGCGGAACTGCTGGTACAGCTCGATGGTGCGCGGCACCGTGAGGGCGTCGCTGAAGATCAGCGTCTTGGTCAGCGGATCGACCCGGTTGCGTCGGTAGTGGTCGAGCAGGCGCTCGCCCCAGGCGAAAGGGTCGCCGCTGTCGTGGCGCGCGCCGTCGAAGAGCTTGCAGAAATACAGGTCGAAGTCGCGCAGGAAGGCGCTCATGCCGTACACGTCCGACAGCGCGATGCCCAGGTCGCCGCGGTACTCCTTGGCCCACATCTCGAAGCCGAAGATCTGGCTGTCGCGCAGGCGCGGGCCCAGCGCCTGGCAGGCCTGCAGGTACTCGTGTGCCATGGTGCCCAGCGGCGTCACGCCGAGCTTCATGGCATAGAGCACGTTGCTCGTGCCGGCGAACTGCCCCGGCCCCGAAGGCGCGCCTGTCGTGCGGCGCTCCCCCGTGCCCAGGCGCGCGCACAGCACGCGCAGCACCTCTTCGTGCCAGGCGCGGCTGAAGCGGCGGCGCGTGCCGTAGTCGGCGATCTTGAGGTCGCCCAGGCCATCGGCCTGCAGCAGGGCGATCTTGGCGTCGAGCCGGCGGCGGCCTTCGGGAAAGTCGGGCACCTTCTGCGTATTGCGAAAGTACACCTCGTTCACGATGGCCAGCACCGGCACCTCGAACAGGATGGTGTGCAGCCATGGCCCGGTGATGGTGATGTCGATCTCGCCCGAGGCCAGCGGGCTCACGGTGATGTACTTTTCGTTGAGCCGAAAGAGCCCGAGAAAGTCGACGAAGTCGCTCTTGATGAAGCGCATGGACCGCAGGTAGGCCAGCTCGGCATCCTTGAAATGCAGGCTGCACAGCGAGCGGATCTCCTCGCGGATCTCGTTGACGAAAGGCACCAGCTGAACGCCGGGGTTGCGGCAGCGAAAGCGGTACTCCACCTGCGCGCCGGGAAACTGGTGCAGCACCACCTGCATCATGGTGAACTTGTAGAGATCGGTGTCGAGCAGGCTGGTGATGATCATGGGTGGAAGCGGCCGCGGCGGGCCGGCTGGGCATCTGCAGTGAACGGCAGCGGCGCACCGTCGCATGGCATTGTGTCATCAAGGGCGCCCCATTGCCGGGCACCGCACTGGTCCGGATCTTGCACCGCACCGCTGCCGCCGCCCTGCACGCATCCCGCAGCGCACGCGCTCGTGTCCACCCGCTTCGCCGCCGATCGCATCTCGCACATGTCGCACGGCGGAATGGGGCCGGTCCGAACGGGCCCGCGCAGCGCGTATGCTCGATGCGCCGCAGAGACGACGGCACTTCCTTCCTCAAGAACAAAGGTATTTTTCCAATGCGCCATTCCCGCCCGCCCATCACACCCTCCACCACGCGCCCTGTCTGGCGCTACACCGCCACGCTGACGGCCGCCCTGCTGGTCCTTGCCGGCTGCGGCGGTGGCGGGGGTGGCAGTGGCAGCGCTTCGGCCCCTGGACAGGACTCGGCCTGCGCGGTCGTCAGCGATGGCGGCTCGGTCACGGTCGGCTCCGGCCTGCCCGGCGATCCCGCAGCTCCGGAGCCCGCCTCCGGCTACAAGGTCGGCAAGACCGCGGTCTATGCCAAGCAGTACATGGTGAGCACGGCCAATCCGCTGGCCTCGCGCGCGGGCTGCGAAGTGCTGCGCCAGGGCGGCTCCGCGGTCGATGCGGCCGTGGCGGTGCAGATGGTGCTGGGCCTGGTCGAACCGCAATCGTCGGGCCTCGGCGGCGGCGCGTTCATGCTGCACTACGATGCGGCGCAGAAGAAAGTGCAGGCCTATGACGGCCGTGAAACGGCCCCCGCGGCCGCGACGGAAAACTACCTGCGCTGGGTCAGCGACAGCGACCGCACCCTGCCCCAGCCCGGCGGCGCGCGCGCCAGCGGTCGCTCCATCGGCACGCCCGGCGCCGTGCGCATGCTGGAGATGGCCTACCAGGACCACGGCAAGCTCAAGTGGAGCGAGCTGTTCCAGCCCGCGGTCAAGCTGGCATCGGACGGCTTCCAGATCAGCGGCCGCATGGCCAGCGCCATCGCCGGCGCCACCACCGGCCTCTCGCGCGATCCCGAGGCCGTCGCCTACTTCTTCAATGCCGACGGCACGCCCAAGGGCCTGGGCACGCTGATCAAGAACCCGGCCTACGCCACCACGCTGAACACCATCGCCAGCGGCGGCGCCGATGCGTTCTACACCGGCCCCGTGGCGCAAGGCATCGTGAACAAGATCAAGGTCACCAGCGGCGGCACGCCCACCGTGGCGATCACTCCCGGCCTGACCGAGATGAGCGACCTGGCCAACTACCGCGCCAAGCGCCGCGACCCGGTCTGCACGACCTACCGCGACTACTGGGTGTGCGGCATGTCGCCACCGTCCTCCGGCGGCATCGCCGTGGCGTCGGCGCTCGGCATCCTGGAGAACTTCAACCTCGCCAACTACAAGCCCACGGCCATCGACATCGAAGGCGGCAAGCCTTCGGTGATGGGCGTGCACCTGGTAAGCGAGGCCGAGCGCCTGGCCTATGCCGACCGCGACAAGTACATCGCCGACACCGACTTCGTGTCGCTGCCCGGCGGCTCGCCCGCAGCCATGCTGGACAAGACCTACCTGCGCAACCGCGCGGGCCTGATCAGCATGACCAAGAGCATGGGCACGGCCGTGGCCGGCGACCTGAGCAACAAGCCTGCCGGCGTGAGCCTGATCGACGAGAAGGGCACGACGCACTTCACCATCGTGGACAAGCAGGGCAATGCCGTGGTGATGACCACGACGGTGGAAGCCGGCATGGGTTCATTCCATATGACGCAAGGCTTCTTGCTGAACAACCAGCTGACCGACTTCTCGGCCACGCCGACCGACAGCACCGGTGCCGTGGTGGCGAACCGCGTCGAAGCCGGCAAGCGGCCCCGCAGCTCGATGGCACCCACGCTGGTGTTCAAGAAGACCGCGGACGGCCGCATGGGCGACTTCCTGATGGGCACGGGCTCGCCCGGTGGCGGCACCATCATCCAGTACGTGGTGAAGACGGTCGTCGGCGCGCTCGACTGGGGCCTCGATGCGCAGCAGGCCACCTCGCTGGTGGACTTCGGCGCCAGCAACAGCCCCACGACCTCGCTGGGCGGCGAACACCCGGCCATCGACAGCAGCAACGGCGGCAACAACGACCCGCTGATCACGGGCCTGCGGGCACTGGGCCACACGGTGTCCACCTCGGCGCAGTCGAGCGGCACGAGCACCATCATCCGCGTACAGCGCAACGGCGAGAGCGTGCTGCAGGGCGGCGCCGATCCCCGCCGCGAAGGCGTGGTGCTGGGCGATACCTACAAGCCCTGACCGTGCATTGAAGCGCCAGGCGGCCCGGCCGAAAGGCTGCCGCCTGCTGCGCCCCCTCCAAAAAGCACCGGCCGCGCGAGCGTTCCGGTGCTTTTTTCATGGAAGGGGCCAGGTCAGGTGCCGACCGCAATGCGCAGGGGTGCGAGGGCGTCCAGCAGCGCCTGCGGCAAGGCCCGGGGCCGGCGGTCCTCGCGGCCGACGTACACGTGCACGAAGTGCCCGCCCGCCGCCGACTCGGGCGCGCCCTCGGCGAACAGCCCGACTTCGTAGCGCACGCTGGAGCGGCCCACGTGCGCCACGCGGATGCCGGCCTCCACCGTCTGGGGAAAAGCGAGCGGCGCGAAATAATGGCACTGGGTTTCGACCACCAGGCCGATCGTCTCGCCCGCATGGATATCCAGGGCGCCGCGCTCAATCAGATAGGCATTCACCGCGGTATCGAACCAGCTGTAATACACGACATTATTGACATGGCCGTACGCGTCGTTATCCGCCCATCGGGTGGTAATCGTGCGGAACACGGAATATGCGGAGCGCGGCTCCGGCAGGCGGCGGAGCGGCGTGGAAACGGTGGGGACAGTCATGGCGGCAAATTCTGCCAGTGGAGGCGCCCCCTTTGATGTGCCTCAGGCGACGGGCATTTTTGGTTATGCACTCTAATCATGTTGCAACGCAGCAAAATCGCTTGATTCCTGAACTCAACCGCCTAGAATCCGTCCCATGCTGCACTGCAACATGACTTCCAGGTCACGACAGCGCAGATGTCTCAACCATCCGTCCCTCGAGGACTCATCAATAGGAGATACACCATGTCGCTGACCCCGGAACAACTCATCGCATCCCACAAGGCCCACCTCGAAACCCTGTTCGGCCTGACCAACAAGGCATTCGAAGGCGTCGAAAAGCTGGTGGAACTGAACGTCACCGCTTCCCGCGCTGCCCTGGCCGAAGTCGCCACGCACACCCAAGCCGTGCTGAGCGCCAAGGATGCGCAAGAACTGCTGTCCCTGCAAGCCAGCCTGTTCCAGCCCCTGGCAGAAAAGACCGCTGCCTACAACCGACACCTGTACGACATCGCCTCGAGCACCAGCGCCGAATTCGGCCGCACGTTCGAAGCCCAGGCGTCCGAAGTGCAGCGCAACTTCAGCAACCTGGTGGACAGCGCCGCCAAGAATGCACCCGCCGGTTCCGAAACCAGCGTGGCCGTGTTCAAGAGCGCCGTCTCTGCCGCCAACAACGCCTTCGAATCCGTTCAAAAGGCCGTGAAGCAAGCCAGCGATGTCGCTGAAGCCAACTTCAACGCCGTGGCCAACACCGCTGCCAACGCCGCCGCCAAGTCGGCCGCCGCCGTGCAGCAGCGCAAGCGCTAAAACCCGTTGTCTCCTTGGATCTCTCGAAACCGGGTTTCAGGGATCCAATTCAAGCCCGGTCTTGCGACCGGGCTTTTTTTATGGGCGCACGGCGCGTGGAGTGGCATCGGGCCGGGCGGGATCACCGCGAGAAGACCTCTGGTGCAGCAGGTCTTGTTTAAGAATCATTCTCGTTCGGCCTATCATCGCCCGGTTTCCAACCTCCAGAGAAGAGACCCTCTCCATGCAGAAGTCCATGAAAGCCGTTTTGGCGGCCTGCCTTTTGGCTGCCGCTGGCGCCGCCTCCGCCCAGGACCAGGTCGTCAACCTGTACTCCGCCCGCCACTACGCCACCGATGAAGCGCTGTACACCGGCTTCACCAAGGCCACCGGCATCAAGGTGAACCGCGTGGATGCCGACGACGCCGGCATCATGGCCCGACTGAAGGCCGAGGGCACTGCCTCTCCTGCCGACGTGATCCTGCTGGTGGACGCCGCCCGCCTGTACCGCGGCGAGGTCGACGGCCTGTTCCTGCCCATCCGCTCCAAGGTGCTGGAGGACACCATCCCCTCCAATCTGCGCGCCAAGCCCGCGGCCGACGGCGGCATCGCCTGGTTCGGCCTGTCCACCCGCGCCCGCGTGATCGTCTACAACAAGGACAAGGTCAGCAAGGAAGACGTGGACACCTATGAAGAGCTGGGTGACCCGAAGAACAAGGGCAAGATCTGCATCCGCTCGGGCTCGCACCCCTACAACCTGAGCCTGTTCGGCGCCGTGACCGAGCACATGGGTGAGCAAAAGGCCGAGGCCTGGCTCAAGGGCGTGGCCGGCAACCTGGCGCGTCCTCCGAAGGGCGGCGACACCGACCAGATCAAGGCCGTGGCGTCGGGCGAGTGCGACATCGCCGTGACCAACAGCTACTACCTGGCCCGCATCATGCGTTCGGACAAGCCCGAGGACAAAGCCATCGCCGGCAAGGTGTCGGTGGTGTTCCCCAACCAGCAATCGTGGGGCACGCACATGAACATCGCCGGGGGCGCCGTGGCACGCAACACCAAGAACCAGGCCAACGCGGTCAAGTTCCTGGAATACCTGGCCAGCCCCGAGGCGCAGAACTACTTCGCCAACGGCAACAACGAATGGCCCGCCGCCAAGGGCGTGGACCCGGGCAATCCGGCCCTGAAAGCCATGACGGACGGCAAGCCCTTCAAGAGCGAGACCATCCCGATCAGCGCTGTGGGCGAGCACATGACGAAGGTGCAGCAGATGCTGGACCGCGTGAACTTCCAGTAAGCCGCACGCGCCGCTCGCCCCGCAAAAAGCCCGGTCCGCCGGGCTTTTTCACGCCCGCTGCTTCGGCCATAATTGACGTTTACGTTAACGTCATTCGTATCGAGGAGACATCCCCATGGACATCCAAGGCAAGGTATTCATCGTCACCGGCGGCGCGTCGGGGCTGGGCGAAGGCACGGCCCGCAAGCTGGCCGCTCAGGGCGGCAAGGTCGTCATCGCCGACCTGCAGGCGGACCGGGGCGAAGCGGTCGCCCGCGACATCGGCGGCGCCTTCGTGAAGTGCGACGTGAGCCAGGAAGCCGATGGACAGGCCGTGGTGGCGAAGGCCGTCTCCCTGGGCAAGCTGATGGGCCTGGTCAACTGCGCGGGCATCGCCCCGGCCGAGAAGACCGTGGGCAAGAACGGCGCGCACGCCCTGCCCCTGTTCGCCAAGGCGGTCACCGTGAACCTGATCGGCAGCTTCAACATGATCCGCCTGGCTGCAGAGGCCATGGCCAGGAACGAGGCGGAGGCCACCGGCGAGCGCGGCGTGCTCATCTCCACGGCCAGCGTGGCGGCCTATGACGGGCAGATCGGCCAGGCCGCCTATGCCGCATCGAAGGGCGGCATCGTGGGCATGACGCTGCCGATCGCGCGCGACCTGGCGCGCAACGGCATCCGCAACATGACGATCGCCCCCGGCATCTTCGGCACGCCCATGCTGTTCGGCATGCCGCAGGAAGTGCAGGACGCGCTGGCCGCGGGCGTGCCTTTTCCGAGCCGCCTGGGCACGCCCGAAGACTATGCGCGCCTGGTGCAGCACATCTTCGAGAACGACATGCTCAACGGCGAGGTGATCCGCCTGGACGGCGCGATCCGCCTGGCGCCACGCTGAGCGCGATTGCTATTTAATCGATAGCACAATGCCCTAGTGGAATCTGTGCTGGCGGCCTTTTTCATCCAAAGCGCCTCTGCCGCCAGCGCCGCCCTCGCCTGCCGATCCATCCGTGCCGGCGGCCCGCAGCGGCTCATCCCCGCAGCTGGTCGCGCAGCCGCTGGCCGATGTCCGGCCGGGCCAGGAACGGATCGGGCGGGTTCTCCATCCGCACGATGTTCTCCATGCGGCTTTGCACGTTGCCCAGCGCCTGCGGGTGGCTGAAGATGTAGAACTGCCCGGCACCCACCGCGTCGAACACGCGCTGGGCCACCTCGGCCGCCGTCACCTTGCCGCTGCTGACGGCCTTGTCGGTCATGGCCTGGCCGATCAGCTGACTCTTGGTGGGCTGCGCCGCGGTCTCCACGTCCGGGCGGTTGCGTTCGCTGCGGGTGATGCCCGTGGGCACGAAGTAAGGGCACAGCACGCTGGCGCCGATCTGGTCGGTGACGAGGGCCAGGTCCTGGTACAGCGTTTCGGACAGGCTCACCACCGCGTGCTTGCTCACGTTGTAGATGCCCATGTTGGGCGCGTTGAGCAGGCCGGCCATGCTGGCCGTGTTGACAATGTGGCCGCGCCACTGCGGGTCCTGCGCCGCGGCGGCCAGCATCATGGGCGTGAACAGGCGCACGCCGTGCACCACGCCCATCAGGTTCACGCCCATCACCCAGTCCCAGTCCTGCACGCTGCTTTCCCAGATCAGCCCGCCCGCGCCCACGCCTGCGTTGTTGAACACGAGGTGCGGCGCGCCGAAGCGCTGCTGCACGTCGGCGGCCAACTGCGCCATCTGCGCGGCGTCGGCCACGTCCACGCGCCGGGCCAGCACGGCGGCGCCCGCGGCCTGCAGCTCGGCCGCGGCGGCATCGAGCGCGTCCTGCTGCACGTCCACCAGCACGAGGTTCATGCCCCGCTGTGCGCCGATGCGCGCGCATTCGAGGCCGAAGCCCGATCCCGCGCCGGTCAGTACCGCCGTCTTGCCCTGGAACGATTCGATCATGCCGATGTCTCCGTTTTCTTGAGTACGTAGCCGATGCGGGGGAAATGCACGTGCAGCGCGCCCGCCCGCGCGTCGGTGCGGGCCAGCGTGTAGCGCGTGCGCGTGGCCGCCACGAGCGTGCCCTCGGTCGGCTCGGTGCCGAAGGTCTCGGCGGCGATGGTGACGGCGCTGCCCAGGGGAATGCCGTGCTCGTCCTGGAACGGCTCCGGCGGTAGCGGCAGGGGTTCGGCCGCCGCGGCCACGGCGATCGCGTCCTGCGCGTTGAATTTCTCCATGCGGCCGTGGCCCAGGGCGGCGATGCGGTCCATCCACTCGGTGACCGCCGGCGTGGCGGCGAAAATCTCGGCCATCACCGGCACGCAGGTGCGCGTGAACCACAGCGGGTGGTAGGCGGCGAAGTCGGCCACGCACGGCTCGGCGCCGAACAGGAACTCATGCTCCTCGGCCATGTGCGCGATGCGGCGCAGGTACGAGCGGTAGGCCGCCGTGGCATCGTGCGGGCGCAGGCGGTTCATGCCGGCGCTCATGGCCTTGCGGTCCTCGCCGAAGGCCTGGGCGGCCGCGGGCGGCAGGTTGGCGAACAGCACGGCCGCGCCGCGCGGCTGCAGGTTGTACGCCATGGCGGCCCAGAACAGCGTGGTGTCGGCCCACTGCGCGAACACGCGCGAGACGCCCTTGAGGTGCGGCGGGTACAGCACCGGCTCGGGCTGGGCGTGCTCCAGCACGTCGCAGATCAGCGCGGTGTCGCAGTAGATGTCGGCCCCCACCTGCAGGAAGGGCGTGCGGCGGTAGCCGCCCGTGAGCGCGAGCACGTCGGGCTTGGGCGCGACGCTGGGCACGATGACCGACTTCCAGGCCAGTTGCTTGAAGCCCAGCACCGCGCGGATCTTTTCGGAGAACGGCGACGAGGGGTAGTGGTGAAGGATCAGCGCGGACATGAACGATCTCCTGGCCAGTGGCTGCTGCTGCTGCGTGCGGGCCGCCGGGCCGTCAGGCGGGGCTCCACAGCATTTCGATGTGGGGGATGTTGTCTTCGAGGTACTCCGCCGAGACGGCCACGAAGCCCATCTCGCCGTAGAAGCGCTGCAGATGCGCCTGCGCGCTGATGCGCACCGCGCGGTCCGGCCAGGTGGCCTGCGCGCGCGCCAGGCCCTCGCGCACCAGGGCCCAGCCCATGCCGGTGCCCCGCGCCTCCGGCGCGACCACCACGCGGCCGATGGAGGGCTCCACGTAGTTCACGCCGGGGTCGGTCAGCCGCAGGTAGGCCTGCAGGTCGCCCGCTCCGCCGCGGCCCAGCAGGTGCCAGGCGGTCTTGTCGGCTTCGTCGGGGTCTTGGTAGGGGCCCTGCTCCAGGATGAACACGCGGCAGCGCAGCGCCAGCGCATCGTGCAGCGCGTGCACGCCCATGTCGTCGAAGCGGGCCCAGGTCCAATGCAGCGCCATCGTCAGACGAGCTTGACGAGCTGCTTGCCGAAGTTCTTGCCCTTGAGCAGGCCCAGGAAGGCCTCGGGCGCCGCGGCCAGGCCCTCGGCGATGGTCTCGCGCGGGCGCAGTTTGCCGGAGCCGACCAGCGTGCCCAGTTCCTTGAGCGCCTCGGGCCAGATCTCCATGTGCTCGCTCACGATGAAGCCTTCGATCTTCATGCGGTTCACCAGGATCAGCGCGGGGTTCTGCAGCGGCAGCGGCTGGCCGTCGTAGCCGGCGATCATGCCGCACACGGCCACGCGGGCGAAGGCGTTGGCGCGCAGCAGCACGGCGTCGAGGATGTAGCCGCCCACGTTCTCGAAGTGGCCGTCGATGCCATTCGGGCAGGCTTCCTTCAGGGCCTTGGACATGGCCTTGAGGTCGCCGTGCTCGCGGTGGTCGATGCAGGCGTCGAAGCCCAGTTCCTCGGTCGCGTACTTGCACTTTTCGGGGCCGCCGGCAATGCCGACCACGCGGCAGCCGCGGGCCTTGGCCAGCGCGGCGAAGGCACTGCCCACCGCGCCGGTGGCCGCGCTCACCACCACCGTTTCACCGGCCTTGGGCGCGATGATCTTCACCAGGCCGTACCAGGCGGTCACGCCCGGCATGCCCACGGCGCCCAGGTAGTGCGACAGCGGCACGTGGGTGGTATCGACCTTGCGCAGCATGCCGGGGGCGTTGCCGTCGACCACGCTGTACTGCTGCCAGCCGCCCATGCCGACGACCTTGTCGCCCACGGCGAACTTCGGGTGGCGGCTTTCCGCCACCTCGCCCACCGTGCCGCCGATCATCACCTCGCCCAGCGGCTGGCTGGCCGCGTAGCTCTTGCTGTCGTTCATGCGGCCGCGCATGTACGGGTCCAGGCTGAGGTAGTGGTGGCGCACCAGCACCTCGCCGTCCTTCAGGGCCGGCGTGTCGGTGGTCACCCGCTTGAAGTTGCTGGTGGCGGCTTCGCCCTGCGGGCGGTTGTCGAGCAGGATCTGTTCGTTGCTTGGCATGTTGGACTCCTTGGGTTGACTATTTTTTTGATAGCAGCATGCCGGCGTTTTCATTGCGCTGGCAGGCGATAGGGCTCCGAACCCTGGCGGGTTGGCGGCGGGTGGGTCAATCGGTGGGCAGTGCGCCCTCCGTGGCGCCCGCGCCGTCGGGTGCGCCGGGCGTAGCGGGCTTGCGCCGCACGTACTTGAAGGTGCCGGTGGCATGGCAGCACACGCGGCCTTCCGCATCGGTGACCGTGCCTTCGGTGAAGGCCATGGACACGGTGCGGTGGATGAGCCGCCCCCGCGCCACCAGCGGGCCGCGCGCGGGCTGCATGAAGCTGGTCTTCATCTCGATGGTGACGACCCCGAAGTCGGGCGTGTCGCTGCGCGCCGCCGTGGCCATGGCCACGTCCAGCAGCGTCATGGAGGCGCCGCCGTGCGTGACGTCGAACGAGTTCATGTGCTCCGGCCGCGCTTCATAGTGCAGCTCGGACGCGCCACCCTTCATGTGGTGCAGCGTGAAGCCCAGCTCATCGACAAAAGGAATTTCGACACCAAAACTCAGCACAGGGCACTCCAGGAATCAATGGAAAGACGAAAAGCATAGCCACGAAAACACACCGCCCGCCTCACCAGCGCCGCCGAGGGGCAGCGGAGGTTTCGCCGCCGGGCCGCCCCAAGGCGAAACGCGGCCCCTTCGGGGGGCAGGGAGCGACACGCAGTGCGCGACCGTGGGGGCCACATTCAGCCTCCGGTGACGATGCTCACACCGCCGTCCACGGCCAGCCACTGGCCGGTGATGTGCTTGCCGGCATCGCTGGCATACAGCACGCACAGGCCCTTCAGGTCTTCGTCGTCGCCCAGCCGTCCGAGCGGTGCATGGTTGGCGAGCTTTTCCTCGCCCATGGCCTTCAGGGTGCCCACCGTCATCCGGCTCGGGAAGAAGCCGGGGCAGATGGCGTTCACGCGAAGGTTGTACTTGCCCCACTCGGCGGCCAGCGCACGGGTGAAGTTGATCACGGCGCCCTTGGAGGTGTTGTAAGCGATGGTGTTCATGCCGCTGGGGTTGCCGCCCAGGCCGGCGATGGAGGCCACGTTGATGATGCTGCCGCTGCGCCGCCCGATCATGCTGCGCTTGGCGATCTGCTGGCTCAGGATGAAGTAGCCGCGCACGTTCAGGTTCATCACCTTGTCCCAGGCCTCCACCGGGTGGTCCTCGGCCGGGGCGCCCCAGGCGGCGCCGGCGTTGTTGACGAGGATGTCCACATCGCCCACGCGCTGCAGCGTCTCGTCGGCCAGGCGGCGGATGTCGGTCTCCTGCGCGCAGTCGGCGGCGATCCAGCGCGTGTCGATGCCGGCCTGCTGCAAGGTGGCCGTGGCCTCCTCCAGATCGGACGCCTTGCGCGAGCTGAGCACGATGCGCGCGCCGGCCTCGCCCAGCGCCTGCGCCAGCTGCAGCCCCAGCCCGCGCGAGCCGCCGGTGACCAGCGCGGTCTTGCCGGAGAGGTCGAACAGTTGTTGGATGGTGCGGGTCATGTCGGGGTCTCCTCGTTGGTGGTGATGGGGGGCCGGCGCGGCCTGTTTGAACGTTGCCCGATCCGCGCGGCGCCGGTGCATTGTGCTGCGGACCGGGCCCCGGCGGTGTCCCGGGAGCGATGGCCGGGCGCGGTCAGAACGCGTCTTCCGGCAGGCTGGCGCAGGTGCCGTCGCGCGTGCGCACCACGTTCAGCCAGGCGCCGATCTTGGGCAGCTCGTAATGAAAGAAGTAGCGCGCCGCGCCCAGGCGGCCCACGCTCGCGGGCGCGGCCTGCGCGGCATCGGCGCGCAGCGTGGCCAGTGCCACGTCCAGCCACACCCAGGCCAGCACCGTGTGGCCGAAGGCCTGCATGTAGGGCACGGCGTTGGCGAGCGCCTCGGTGGGCTCGCCCGTCGCCCAGGCGGCCTTGGTGGCCGCGCCCACCTGCTGCAGCGCCTGGGCCAGCGCGTTGGCATGCGCCGCCAGCGCGGGCTGCTGGATGGCCTGCTCCACAGTGGCGTTGATGCGCGCGGCCAGCAACTGAAGGCCCCGGCCGTTTTCCATCAGCACCTTGCGGCCCAGCAGGTCCAGCGCCTGGATGCCGTGCGTGCCCTCGTGGATCATGTTCAGGCGGTTGTCGCGCCAGTACTGCTCCACGGGAAAGTCGCGCGTGTAGCCGTAGCCGCCGTGGATCTGGATGGCGAGCGAATTGGCCTCCAGGCACCACTCGCTGGGCCAGCTCTTGGCAATCGGTGTCAGCACCTCCAGCAGCAGCCGCGCCTCGTCGGCGTCGGGCGAGGTGCCGGTGTGCTGTTCGTCCACCAGGCGAGCGCAGTACAGGTTGAGCGCCAGCGCGCCCTCGCCGTAGCTCTTTTGCGCCAGCAGCATGCGCTTGATGTCGGCATGCTCGATCAGGCGCACCTGGGGGGCGCTCGCGTCCTTGCCGGCCTTGCCCAGCAGCCGGCCCTGCGGCCGGTTCTTCGCGTAGTCCAGGCTGGCGTGGTAGCCGGCCAGGCCCAGCATGGTCGCGGCCATGCCGATGGCGATGCGCGCCTCGTTCATCATGTGGAACATGCACTTCAGGCCCTCGCCCGGCTGCCCCACGAGGTAGCCGATGGCGCCCGCGCGCCCCTCGACGGGGTAGCGCCCCTCGCCGAAGTTGAGCAGCGTGTTCGTCGTGCCGCGCCAGCCCAGCTTGTGGTTGAGCCCCGCCAGCGCCACGTCGTTGCGCACGCCCGTGAGCTGGCCCTGCGCATCGACGAGCCGCTTGGGCACGATGAACAGCGAGATGCCGCGCGTGCCCGGCACCAGCTTGCCGTCCGGCCCGGGGATCTTGGCCAGCACCAGATGCACGATGTTTTCGGTCAGCTCGTGGTCGCCGGAGGAGATCCACATCTTGTTGCCGGTGAGGCGGTAGCGCGGGCCCAGCGCGTCCTGCCGCCAGGCATCGCTGTCCGCGTCCGGCACGGCGCGCGTGGCCACGTCCGAGAGGGACGAGCCCGCCTGCGGCTCCGACAGGCACATGGTGCCGGCCCAGCGGCCGTTGAATTCGTTGTGCGCGAACACCTGCTGCTGCGCCGGCGTGCCGTGCGCCATCAGCAGGTTGGCGTTGCCCGAGGTGAGCAGGTTGGAGCCGATGCTGACCGACGCCGCGGCGAAGAAGCTGTTGGCCGCCGCCTCCACCGTGTAGGGCAGCTGCATGCCGCCCAGCTCGTAATCCTGCGCGGCGCCCAGCAGGCCCGACTCGGCATAGGCGCGGCGCGCCTCGTGCGTGGCCTGCGGCAGGATCACCTTCTCGCCGTCGAAACGCGGCTCCTCGGTGTCCACCAGGCGGTTGAACGGGGCGTACCTTTCGCGGGCGATGCGCTCGCAGGTGTCCAGTACCGCATCGAAGGTTTCGCGCGAATGGTCGGCAAAGCGCTCGCGCGCCTGCAGCGCGGGAGCGTCCAGCCAGTCGTAGAGCAAGAAATCAACCGTGGTGCGCAGGCTCATGATGGGGCATCGAATAAGGCTTCACCGCAATGAATGCGGCGGCATACAGCTACAAAACAATAGCAAACAGCAACCACCGGCGTTCAGCCGGCCGGGGCCGGCGGCGAAGGCGCGGCATGCGGCGGCAGGGCCACGATGGTGCCCTGGGCGATGGCGCAGAGCTTTTCCACCCCGCCCTGCACCGCGAACACGTCGCAGCGGCAGACCGCCTGCGACGCCCCGGCATGCACGGCCTGGGCGAGCGCCACCAGGCGCTCGCCCACGGCGGGCCGCACGTAGTTGATCTTGAACTCCGAGGTGACCACCGGCACCCGCAGCGCCGAGCCACCCGCGTAGGTGAGCGCGTTGTCGGCCAGGTAGCTCACCGCACCGCCGTGCACGAAGCCGTGCTGCTGGCGGATCTGCTCGGTGATGGGCAGGTGCAGCTCGCACCCGCCCGGGGCGAACGCATGCAGTTCGGCACCCAGCAGCACGCTGAAGGGCTGCGCCGCCAGCACCTCGCGGCCCATGGCCAGGAAGGCCTCGGGCGGCACGGTGACGGGTGGCGCGGCCATGGGCGTGCCCCTTGCGGTTACAGCACTTCGAAGATGCCGGCCGCGCCCATGCCGCCGCCGATGCACATGGTCACCGCCACGCGCTTGGCGCCGCGGCGCTTGCCTTCGATGAGCGCATGGCCCGTGAGGCGCTGGCCGCTCACGCCGTAGGGGTGGCCCAGGGCGATGGCGCCGCCGTTCACGTTCAGGCGGTCGGCGGGAATGCCCAGCTTGTCGCGGCAGTACAGCACCTGCACGGCGAAGGCCTCGTTCAGCTCCCACAGGTCGATGTCGTTCACCTTGAGGCCCAGCTTCTTGAGCACCTTGGGCACGGCGAACACGGGGCCGATGCCCATCTCGTCGGGCTCGCAGCCCGCCACCGCGAAGCCCAGGAAGCGGCCCAGGGGCTGGAGGCCCTTGCGGCTGGCGTAGTCCTCGCTCACCAGCACGCAGGCGCCGGCACCGTCCGAGAACTGGCTGGCATTGCCGGCCGAGATCACGCCGCCGGGCATGGCCGGGCGGATGCCGCTGATGCCTTCCTTGGTGGTGCCTTCGCGCGTGCCTTCGTCCCTGGAGACCGTCACCTGCTGGGTGATGAGGCCGCGCACCTTGTCGGCCACGCCGGCCGTCACGGTGATGGGGGCGATCTCGTCGTCGAACTTGCCAGCCGCCTGCGCGGCGCAGGCCCGCTGCTGGCTGGCGGCGCCGTACTCGTCCATGGCGTCGCGGCCGATGCCGTAGCGCTTGGCGACCTGCTCGGCGGTCTCCAGCATGCTCCAGTAGATCTCGGGCTTGGCCTTGGCCAGCGCCAGGTCGCGCAGCATGTGCAGGTTCATCTCCTGCTGCACGCAGGAGATGCTCTCCACGCCGCCGGCCACGTACACGTCGGCCTCGCCGGCAATGATGCGCTGCGCGGCCAGGGCAATGGTCTGCAGGCCCGACGAGCAAAAGCGGTTCACCGTCACGCCCGACACGCTGACCGGCAGGCCGGCGCGCAGCGCGATCTGGCGCGCGATGTTGGCGCCCGTGGCGCCCTCGGGGTTGGCGCAACCCATGATGACGTCTTCCACTTCCGCGCCGTCGATGCCGGCGCGCGCGATGGCGTGCTGCACGGCATGGCCGCCCAGCGTGGCGCCGTGGGTCATGTTGAACGAGCCCTTCCAGCTCTTGGCGAGCGGCGTGCGGGCGGTGGAAACGATCACTGCGGAGGTCATGTGCAATTCCTTGGGATTCGGGGGGACACGTGCGGAGCGGTCGGTCGGGTCAGGAGAAGGCCTTGCCTTCCGCGGCGAGCCGGGCCAGCAGCGGCGCGGGCTCCCAGAACTTCGCATCGTCCAGCGGGTTCTGCGCGAAGCGCTTCATGGCCTGCACCACGTTGAACAGGCCGACCTCGTTGGCGTAGTGCATGGGGCCGCCGCGGTGGATCGGAAAGCCGTAGCCGGTGAGGTACACCATGTCGATGTCGCCCGACTTGCCGGCGATGCCGTCCTCCAGGATGTGCGCACCTTCGTTCACCAGCGAGAACACCAGGCGCTGCACGATCTCTTCGTCCGAGATCTTGCGCGGCGTGATGCCCAGGGCCTTGCGGTGGTCTTCGATCATGCGGTTGACCACCTCGCTCGGGATCGCATCGCGCTTGCCGGCCTGGTAGTCGTACCAGCCCGCGCCGGTCTTCTGGCCGTAGCGGCCCATCTCGCACAGCAGGTCAGCGGTCTTGCTGTACTTCATGTCCGGCTTTTCCTGGTAGCGGCGCTTGCGGATCGCCCAGCCGATGTCGTTGCCGGCTAGGTCGCCCATGCGGAACGGACCCATGGCAAAGCCGAATTTCTCCACCGCCTTGTCCACCTGCTGCGGCGTGGCGCCCTCCTCGATCAAAAAGCCCGCCTGGCGGCTGTACTGCTCGATCATGCGGTTGCCGATGAAGCCGTCGCACACGCCCGAGACCACGGCGGTCTTCTTGATCTTCTTGGCCAGGGCCATCACCGTGGCCAGCACGTCCTTGGCGGTGGCCTGGCCGCGCACCACTTCCAGCAGCTTCATCACGTTGGCGGGGCTGAAGAAATGCATGCCCACCACGTCCTGCGGGCGCTTCGTGAAGCCGGCGATCTTGTCCACGTCCAGCGTGGAGGTGTTGGACGCCAGGATCGCACCGGGCTTGGCCACGGCATCGAGCTGCTTGAACACGGCCTCCTTCACGCCCAGCTCTTCGAAAACCGCTTCGATGATGAGGTCGGCGTCCTTGAGGTCGGCGTAGTCCAGCGTGGTGGCGAGCAGCCCCATGCGCTGCTGGTACTTGTCTTCCTTGAGCTTGCCCTTCTTGACCTGCGACTCGTAGTTCTTACGGATCGTGGCGATGCCGCGGTCCAGCGCCTCCTGCTTGGTCTCCAGAATCGTCACGGGAATTCCGGCGTTCAGGAAGTTCATGGCGATGCCGCCGCCCATGGTGCCGGCGCCGATCACGCCGACCTTCTGGATGTCGCGCTTCGGGGTGCTGGAGGGCACGTCGGCGATCTTGCTCGCGGCACGCTCGGCCATGAACAGGTGGCGCAGCGCGCGGGACTCGGGCGTCCACATCAGGTTGATGAACAGCTCGCGCTCGCAGGCGATGCCATCGGCGAACTTGCGCTTGGTAGCGGCCTCGACGGCGTCCACGCATTTTTCAGGCGCGGGGAAGTTCTTGGCCATGCCCTTGACCATGTTGCGCGCGAACTGGAAGTACGCATCGCCCTCGGGGTGCTTGCACGGCAGGTTGCGCACCAGCGGCAGCGGACGCACGTCGGCAATGCTCTGGGCAAAGGCCATTGCCTCGGCGGCCAGCGCTTCGGGCGCGGCCACCAGCTTGTCGAACAGCTTCTGGCCGGGGATGGAGCCGATCAGTTCGCTTTGGACCGTCTCGCCGGTCACGATCATGTTGAGCGCGGCCTCCACGCCCAGCACGCGCGGCAGGCGCTGCGTGCCGCCGGCGCCGGGCAGCAGGCCCAGCTTGACCTCGGGCAGCGCCACGCTGCAGCCCGGCGCGGCGATGCGGTAATGGCAGCCCAGGGCCAGCTCCAGCCCGCCGCCCATGCACACCGTGTGGATGGCCGCCACCACGGGCTTGGCCGAGTTCTCCACCGCCAGGATCACCGATTGCAGGTTGGGCTCCTGCAGCGCCTTGTCGGTGCCGAACTCCTTGATGTCGGCCCCGCCGGAGAACGCCCCACCGGCGCCCGTGATGACGATGGCGCGGACGGCCGCGTCGGCATTGGCGCGCGCCAGCCCGTCGGCCACGTCCTGGCGGGTTGCATGGCCCAGGCCATTGACGGGGGGGTTGTCGAGCGTGATCACGGCCACATCGCCGTGGACTTGGTACTCAGCGGTCATTGCTTGTCCCTTGGTTTGATCTAGAAAACTAGAAAAGAACGATCGTGCTTTTGATTCTAGAGAGTCCGGGCGCGGATGCCAGCCAATGTTGTCCCGGCTGGGACAGAAAACGCGGCAGCCCCGCAGGTGAATCACGGCCACGGCAGACACCCTGTCACATTGTTTCGAAAGGTTTCGATGGTTGGGGCCCCAGCGCGGGCGCGGGTGGCGCAACCCCGGCCCCGCGGGCGCAGGCTCAGGGCCAGCGCGCCTGCAGCCAATCCCGCACAGTTGTGGCAGGCCCATGGGCGCGGCGATATGGTAGCCCTGGCCTTCGCCGCAGCCAATGCGCAGCAGCGCATAGCTGGCGGCGTCCTCGATGCCTTCGGCCATCACTTGCAGGCCCAGTTGGTGCCCCAGCCTCACGACCGTCTCGGCAATCCGCGCGCCTTACGCACCAGTAGTGGGTTGGCACACGAAGCTGCGGTCGATCTTGAATCGGCGGGCGGTTCATCGATTTATTGCTGCAGGAAGCCTTGCGACAAACATTCCGTCACTGACAGCTTTCGCATCGAAGCGGCACCGCGTGTAGCCATGAGATTCTTTAGGAATGGGAAACAGCTTTTCGCAGCATCGCTCCTCAATTTCTGTACCGGGCCCATGCTTGCGACCTTCTAACTAACAAATATTCTCCATGCTTAGCAGTTCCATTAAATCGTCCAGTAGTAACTCCACGCGTTCCCAGACGCTTGAGGAGACGCAACGCCATACAAAACAAGCCGCCGCCGGTTCGTCGGGACCATCAGCAAAACTGGCTCATCCCGAACTCCAAGGAATGCCAGCACCCAAGCGCGTAGCACCAATGCCGATGCAAGCGCGAGCCGAGAGCCCTTTAGCCCAGAAAGCACGGCTCACCCAGGCTTTCGACGCACAGCGCCATGGCATCGCCGAACAAGCAGGTCCGTCCAATGACCCTCACCGGGTTGCACTCGATAAACTGCAGGCGCGCGGCTTCATGCCGGCTGTTGGAGGGATAGAAATTCCGCTCACGCCCCACTCTCTCCCGGGCGGAGGCAAGCGGGTCCGAACAACTGGCGCTTCTTCATCGAACAATGTCAATGTCGTCCCTAGTCGCGAGGTCGCCCAGCAGCTTCGACAGTCCATAGAAGACGCGCAGCTATTGATTCAAACTGTGACCGAAGATCTTGCACAAGCCGTAGAAGACGGCAATCCGGATCAAATAGAAATCAACCGGGAACTACTCACCAATTCACGTTTTGAGCTACAAAATTACACCCAACAATATAGGGCGCTTGGAGAAGAAAGCCGTCGAAGAAACCGTTGAATTCCAATAGACACATTGTCAGTGCATGGCCTTTCACTGTTGGTAAGCACAAGTACGCCCCCGTCGATTATTGATGGCCCGCGAGCATTTGAGGGAGGCATCGCCGGCTCATCTGCAGGGTAACGGCGAGCATCGCATCTTGACTGTGAGTCGCAGTGTGGTCCGGCGGCAAACCTCCACAAACAGCCGCGGAAACGCCTCCGCGTCGCTGAAAACTTTGAAAGTCACTGCGTAAATGACCACGGATTCGTGCTGCGATGGCAAAGCCCCGGAAACGGCCCGGCCGTCGATCTGCGGCGTTGCAAGGCTGCTATACCTCTAGCCACTCCTTGCGCACCGCCGTGTTTTCGCGCAGGCCTTCGGGCGTGACGTCGAACACGATGCTGCCGTGGCCCATGGCCAGGGCCCGGTCGAAGATGCGCATGGCGATGGTGAGCTTCTGCTCGATGAGCAGCACCGACTCGCCGCTCGCGCGGATGGTGGATTTGCCTGCGCCGTTGGGGCCAATGATGGCCACGCGCTCGCCTGCCTTCACGGCCAAGTTGGCGCCGCAGATGATTTCGGTCTTACCGAAGCGCTTGCGCGGATCGCGCAACTCCAGCGTCGGAATTCCTTCTGCGACCGCCATCATGCGCTCCTCCCTTTACCGGCCACGCCCAGTTGCATGACGCGCTCGATCGCTTCCTGCGTAGCGCTCCACCGCTTCGCGAAGTTCCGTCGGCAGACCTCGAAGAGCCCGATTTCCACGGCGAACACGAGGCCTGTGGCGATCCAGGTCGAGGTGCTGCGCGCATCGAGCACGGCGCCGAGAGAGTTCATCTCCGGCCCGAGCGCCGCATTGAGTTGCAGGTGGTAGGTCATCTTGGTAATGGCGGCAGCACCACGCCCGCGCTGGCCGCCATGATCGCGGGTTCGCCGCTGGTGTTCACGCAGTTCGCCATCGTGGAGCCGCGCAGCACGGCCATCATCGCCAAGGACGGCTCGGGCATCGACAAGGTGCAGGACCTGGTGGGCAAATCGGTGGCGGTCAACCGCTCGGGCCTGGGCGAATTCCTGCTCGTGGCCGCCCTGGAAAAGCACGGCATCGACCGCAGCAAGGTCAAGTTCGTGTACCTGAACCCGCCCGACGCCGGCCCCGCCTTCGCGCAGGGCAAGATCGACGCCTGGTCGATGTGGAGCCCGGGCGTGGACATCGCCCGCACCGAGTACAAGGCGCACGACGTGTTCTTCGAGGGGCGCGACCTCGACTTCCTGATCGACTTCAACTCCTACGTCACCCACCGGAAATTCGCCGAAGAGAACACCGCCATCATGCACGCCGTCAACGCGGCCTACGCCACCGAAGCCCAATGGGCCACGCAGAACGCGGCCGAGGCCGAGGCGCTCTACCAGCAGGACGCCAACTACAGCGACGCTGTGCGCGCCTCGCTGCTCGAACTGCAGCGCCGCTGGGAGCTGCACGGCGTGAACGACGCGGCCTTCATCCAGAAATTCCAGAACGCCGCCGACTGGCTGTCGCAGCGCAAGATCCTGCCGCAGAAGGTGCAGGTCAAGGACTACCTGGCCCGGCTGTGAGCACCGCCCCGCTCACCCATCCGCCCCACTCTGCGAATCCGGCGCCGACGGCCCACACCGCCTTCACCGCCACGCACTGGGGCGTGTACCGGCCCATCGTCGAAGGCGGCCGGCTCACCGGCATGGCGCCTGCGCCATGGGACGCCGCGCCCTCGCCCATCGGCCAGTCCCTGCCCGGCGCCATCGACTCGCCCACCCGCGTGCGCCGGCCCGCCGTGCGCCGCAGCTTTTTGAACCCGGCCACGCGCCACGCGAGCGGCCACCTGCGCGGGCGCGAGCCCTTCGTCGAGCTACCCTGGGACGAGGCGCTGGACCTGGTGGCCGGCGAACTGCGCCGTGTGCGCGCGGCCCACGGCAACGAGGCAGTCTTCGGCGGCAGCTACGGCTGGTCGAGCGCGGGGCGCTTTCACCACGCGCAGAGCCAGCTGCACCGTTTTCTGAACGGCTTCGGCGGCTACATCGCCAGCAAGGACAGCTACAGCCTGGGCGCCGGCCGCGTGCTGCTGCCGCACATCGTCGATGGCATGGACGCGCTGCTGCAGCACCACACCGCGTGGGACGTGCTGGCGCAGCACTGCGAGCTGTTCGTGGCCTTCGGCGGCCTGCCCGTGCGCAACACGCAGGTGAGCCCCGGCGGCGCAAGCGACCACGGCGCGGCGCCGGCCCTGGCCCGCATGGCCGCGAGCGGGCGCACGGCCTTCGTCAGCATCAGCCCGGCGCGCGACGACCTGGCGGCCGTGCCCACCGCCGAGTGGCTGCCGATCCGCCCCGGCACCGACACCGCGCTGATGATGGGCCTGGCCCACGTGCTGGTCACCGAAGGCCTGCACGACGCCGCCTTCTGCGCCCGCTACACCGTGGGCTTCGACCGCGTGCGCGACGCCCTGCTGGGCCACGGTGCCGACGGCACCGCCAAGACGCCCGAGTGGGCCGCCGCGCAGACCGGCATTCCCGCCGAGCGCATCGTGGCGCTGGCGCGGCGCATGGCCCGCCAGCGCACCCTCGTCAACTGCACCTACTCGCTGCAGCGCGCTCGGCACGGCGAGCAGCCGTTCTGGATGGCCGTCACGCTGGCCGCGCTGCTGGGCCAGATCGGGCTGCCCGGCGGCGGCTTCGGCCTGGGGTACGGCTGCATGAACTACATCGGCAGCGGGCACGGCAGCTTCTCGGGCGCGCGCCTGCCGCAGGGGCACAACCCCGTGGGCGCCTTCATCCCCGTGGCGCGCATCGCCGACATGCTGCTGCAGCCCGGCGAGCCCTTCGACTACAACGGCGAACGCCGTCGCTACCCCCATGCCCGCCTGCTGTACTGGGCCGGCGGCAACGTGTTCCACCACCACCAGGACCTGAACCGCACCATCGAGGCCTGGCAACGGCCCGAGACCATCGTGACGCACGAACAGGTGTGGACGGCGCAGGCCAAATACTCCGACATCGTGCTGCCCGCCACCACCTCGCTGGAGCGCGACGACATCGGCAGCGCCGGCAGCGAGCCGCGCATGATCGCCATGCGCGCGGCCATCGCGCCCGTGGGCGAGGCCCGCGACGACTACGCCATCTTCCGCGCGCTGGCCGCGCGGCTGGGCTTCGAGGCCGCCTACACCGAAGGGCGCGACACGGCGCAATGGCTGCGCCACCTGTACGAAGCCGCCCGGCCACGCGCGGAGGCGGCGGGCATCGCACTGCCATCGTTCGACACGTTCTGGAGCGCCGGCCACCTCGAACTGCCCCGGCCTGCCGCGCCCGTGGTGCTGCTGGAACGCTTTCGGCAAGACCCGGCCGCGCATCCGCTGCCCACGCCCTCGGGGCGCATCGAGCTGTTCTCGCAGACCATCGACCGCTTCGGCTACGGCGACTGCCCGGGCCAGGCCACGTGGTTCGCGCCAGAGGCATCGGCCTGGCCCATCCACCTGCTGTCGCACCAGCCCGCGGCGCGGCTGCACAGCCAGTACGACCACGGCCGCGTGAGCCGCGCCACCAAGGTGCAGGGCCGCGAGCCGATCACGTTGAACCGCGCCGACGCACTGCGCCGCGGCATCGCCGGGGGCGACGTGGTGCGCGTGTTCAACGCCCACGGCGCCTTCCTGGCCGGGGCAGTGCTGAGCGACGGCCTGCGTCCCGGCGTGGCGCAGATCGCCACGGGCGCCTGGTACGACCCGCTGGACCCGCAAGTGGCCGGCAGCCTGGACAAGCATGGCAACCCCAACCTGGTCACGCCGGATGTCGGCAGTTCCCGCCTGTCGCAGGGCTGCGCGGCGCAGAGCGCGCGGGTGGAGGTGGCGCTGTGGCAGGGGCCGTTGCCGGAGGTGACGGCGTTCGAGCCGCCACAGCGGTTGGAAGTTGACGAGGCGCTCGCCCATCCGGCGGCAAGCCAGCCCCAGCCCGATCAGGACTTGTACCCCAATTGGCCTCCAGCACAATAGTTACTAGGGCATATTGCTATCAATTAAATAGCACACATGCCGACGGAGCGTGTCGAGGGCGAGTCGGGCTATGCTCGCCGCTGGCACGCGCCCGTGGCGCCGCAGTCCGGCGATCGGTGCTATACACGGATTCACGCAACACACCATTCAAGAGGAACGCATGTCGATCAAAACCCTTCTGAAATCCACCGTGGCGGCCCTGGCGATCGCCTCCAGCGGGTCGCTTTTCGCACAGGGCACGCCCATCAACACCGCGGCGTTCGACGCGCTGGTCGCGCAGGGCCCCGTCGCTGACGCGGCCACCATCGCATCCAGCACCTGGGCCAGCAAGATCAAGCAGGCCGGCACCCTGCGCCTGGGCGGCACGCAAACCTCGAACCTGTTCTCGCTGCTCAACGAGAAGGACGGCAGGATGCGCGGCTTCGACGCCGGCCTGGCCCAGCTCATCACGCGCTACATCCTGGGCGACGGGGCCAAGGTCCAGTTCACGCAGGTGACCTCGGCCACGCGCGAGCAGGTGCTCATCAACGGTCAGGTGGACATGGTGTTCGCCACCTATTCCATCACGCCCGCCCGCGCCGAGAAGATCTCGTTCGCCGGGCCCTACTACACCTCGCAGGCCGGCGTGCTGGTCAAGGCGAACAACAAGACCATCCAGTCACACGACGACTTGGCCGGCAAGAAGGTCGCCACGCAGGCGGGCTCCACGGGCCCCGCGATCCTGGCGCAGTACGCGCCCAAGGCGGCCGTGCAAGAGTTCCAGACCCACCAGGAGGCCCTGGATGCCCTGCGCCAGGGACGCGTGGATGCCTACGTGACCGACCACACGCTGCTGCTCAACGCCCTGAGCCTGGGAACCGGCGATGCCAAACTGGCCGGCGCCCCCTTCGGTGCGCAAGACCCTTACGGCATCGGACTGCCCAAGGGCTCGGACGGCGCGGCCTTCGTCAATGCCTTCCTCAAGAAGATCGAAGCCGACGGCACCTGGGCCAAGCTCTGGACCATTTCCATCGGACAGCGCACGGGCAGCACCACCGTGCCGACGCCGCCCGCCCTGCCCTGACCCCCGATGGGCGAGGTCTCCAGGCTCCTGGCCGACCACGGGCCTGCCTTCGGGCAGGCCCTTTTGCTGACGTGGAAGCTCACGGTCCTGTCGTTCGTGCCCGGCTTCCTGCTGGGCATGGCCGTGACGGTGCTTCGGCTCTTGCCGCTGCCGCCGCTGCGCTTCGTCCTGACCGTCTACGTCGAGATCTTCCGCAACATTCCCAGCGTCGCGCTGCTGATCTTCATCGTGTTCGCGCTGCCTGACCTGAACGTGCTGTTCGACTATGAGCCCGCCGTCATCCTGACGTTGATACTGGTCTGCTCCGCGTTCACGGCGGACTACCTGCGCTCGGGCATCAACACCGTGGCCGGCGGCCAGATCGAGGCCGCCCTCAGCCTGGGCATGCGCCCGATGCGCATCGTCTCGGCGGTGCTGCTGCCGCAGGCGCTGCGCGCGGTGGTGCAACCGATGACCTCGCTGCTCATTGCGTTGATGCTGTCCACCTCGTTGGCATCGCAGGTGCCGTTTCCGGGCCGGGAACTCACCACGCTCGTTTCCAAGATCGCCAACGACTCCGCGGCCGGCATGGCCGCGTTCGCAGTGGCCGCCGCGATGTACGTGGCGTCCGGGCTGCTGATCGCCTGGGCCGGCGCCGCCCTGGAAAAGAAGGTGCGAATCCTGCGATGAGCCGCCCCCTCGAAGACATCCTGTTCGGGGCGCCCAGCCCCCGGGCCCAAACCGTCGCGCGTGTCGCGAGCGGGGCTGCGGCGGCCCTGCTGGTCCTGCTGGCGGCGGCGGTCGCGTTCCGGTTCCACTCGGCGGGGCAGCTCGACGCCCGGTTCTGGAAGTTCTTCGCCTGGCCCACGACCTGGGCCTTCCTGGCCAAGGGCCTGCTCGGCACGCTGGCCTCGGCGGCCATGGCCGCGGTCATCGCGCTGACCCTCGGCCTCGTGCTGATGGTGGGCCGCCGGGCGCGGTCGCGGCTCGTGCGCTGGCCCAGCACCGCGGCCATCGAGTTCCTGCGTGGCACGCCGACGCTGCTGCTCATCTACGTGTGCTTTCTGGTACTGCCGTCGGCCGGGATCAAACTCAGCACCTACTGGATGCTGACCCTGCCCGTCGGCCTGAGCACCGCCGCCGTCGTGGCCGAGGTGTATCGCGCGGGCGTGCTCGCCGTTCCCCGCGGCCAGACCGATGCCGCGCGAAGCCTGGGGCTGACCGAGGTCCAGGTCTTTTCCGTCGTCGTCTTTCCCCAGGCGCTGCGCTACATCGTCCCGGCCCTGGTCGCGCAACTGGTCATCGTGGTCAAGGACACCACCTTCGGCTACGTCGTCACCTATGGCGAACTCATGCAGAACGCCAAGGTACTCATCGCCAACTACCACTCGCTGGTACCGGTGTACCTGGTGGTCGCGGCGCTGTACTGCCTGGTGAATTACGCGATCTCCAGGGCGAGCCAATGGCTGGGGCGGCCGGTGCATTGACGGTCGTCAGCAGCCTGGTGACGAGACGCTCTGCGGGGAAAAGGACAGCGGTCTTATGGGGTTTTCACTCTGGCCGTGGCAACCAATGGCTCGCTCCCCATCATTGGGAGCCTCTCACAACCCCATGTTTGACGAATCCGAACAGGAATGAGTGGGCGCCAGCAGCCGTTTGAGCGTGATGAGGCCCAGCAGCGGTCTGCGCCTGGGTGCATGAGGGGCCTTGCAGGCCC